>NZ_KB235903.1:1165-272050 GCF_000332155.1 Kamptonema formosum PCC 6407
GCCCCCCTGCTCCCCTGCCCCTCTGCCCCTCTGCCCCCCCGCTCCTCCGCTCCCTCGCTATTACTCCTGGGGAAGCAAGGCCTTGATTTGAGCGACGAAATCTTGATGATCGACGACAGGTTTGGAAATGTAACCGTCAGCACCACTTTGATTGAGAAAGGTTTCGCGATCGCCAGCCATCGCGTGAGCTGTCACCAAAATAATCGGTAGTTTAGCAGTTTGGGGGTTTGCCTTCAGCATTTGAGTAATCTTAATGCCGTCAACAGCCTTACCCTGGTAAACGCTCCGAGACAGAGACACATCCATCAAAATTAGGTCAGCTTCCCCATCAATCGCAATTTGCATCACCTCTTCCACATTTTCGGTGTGCTTTACGGCAAGACCACCTCGCTTAGTCAAAATCTTGGAGAAAACGCGAGCATTAACCAAATCGTCCTCTACAATCAGAACGGTTTTCATAACTTTTTCCTTGCTACTTGCTGCTCTATAAATCTTATGCAAACCTCTGTACAGTTATTTCTGTAAGGTTTTTGCTGTTTACTTTCTACTTCGCCCTAGTCTGATCAATTCCTTATCAGGCTAAAGCAATCTTATGTAAAACTGCTATTACCGAGTTCGATAGAGCAACCGACTAGGGAAAAATGCTCTTGACGCTCTAAAAATTTTAGCGGAGGCTGCGCTAAGAGCAACGAACTCAGAGAACTCGCGGTCTAATATCGTGTAATCAGAGCATATATAGCAACCGCCAAGGTGGTTAGGACATTATAAGTTGCTGAAACCTTGATTCTATTCCCTTCTTCCCCTAGCCCCTAGCCCCAGCTATATCAGTTTTCCACCGGGGCGGTTTCAGCAGCTTGCTGTTGAGAGCTGTTTTACACTCAGGAATTAACGGACACAAGGACTCATGGCTAAACAATTAAACCTCTTTTCTGGCCAAGTAATCTCAACGGCGCTGCACACCGAGATGCAGCAGTCGTATCTCGAATACGCCATGAGTGTTATCGTCGGGCGTGCTCTACCAGATGTCCGCGATGGCTTGAAACCGGTTCACAGGCGGATTTTATACGCTATGCACGAACTCGGCCTGACACCTGACCGTCCTTACCGTAAGTGTGCCAGGGTGGTTGGGGATGTTTTGGGTAAATATCACCCTCATGGCGACCAGTCAGTTTATGACGCTTTGGTGCGGATGGTTCAAGAGTTTTCTAGTCGATATCCGTTGCTGGCGGGTCATGGGAATTTTGGTTCGGTGGATAATGACCCACCTGCGGCGATGCGCTACACGGAAACTCGTTTGGCCTCAATCTGTCACGAGGCAATGCTAACTCAGGTTGGTGAGGCGACGGTTGACTTTAGTGATAATTTTGACTCCTCGCAGCAGGAACCGACGGTATTGCCGGCGGAGTTGCCGTTTTTGCTACTGAATGGCTGTTCTGGGATTGCGGTGGGGATGGCGACGAATATTCCGCCTCACAATTTGAATGAGGTGGTGGATGGTTTAATTGCTTTGATTGATACGCCGGATCTGTCAGATGAGAAGTTGCTGGCGTTGATTCCAGGCCCAGACTTTCCGACTGGTGGGGAGATTATCAGTACCGAAGGAATTACCGATGCTTATACGAAAGGTAAGGGTAGTATTGCTGTCCGAGGTGTGACGCGGATGGAAGAAATTCCAGCCGCTCGCAGGACTCGCAGCAAGATGGCGATTGTGGTAACGGAGTTTCCCTTTCAGGTGAATAAGGCGGGCTGGATTGAGAAGGTAGCGGAATTGGTGAATCAGGGCCGAATTGAAGGTATTTCCGATTTGCGAGATGAGAGCGATCGCGAAGGTATTCGCGTGGTGATTGAAATTAAACGCGAGTTTTCGCCGCAAACAGTTCTCTCTCGCCTCTACCATCAGACTGATTTGCAGTGCAATTTCGGTGCGATTTTGCTGGCTTTGGTTAATGGCCAACCCCGGCAGTTGACTCTCAGACAAATGTTGCAGGAGTTCCTGAATTTTCGGGAAGTAACGCTGACTAGACGCTACAACCACGAGTTACAGGTGGCTGTGCGCCGTTGTCATATTGTCGAAGGGTTACTTTTGGTTCTGGGAAACTTAGATGCGGCGATCGATATTCTCAGAAATGCTCCTGATGGTAGTACGGCTAAGCAAGGTTTGCAAAGTCGGCTGAATTTTAGCGAAAGCCAAGCTGATGCGATTTTGGCTATGCCGATGCGACGTTTAACTGGCTTGGAGAGGCAAAATTTACAGGCTGAGTTTGATGAGTTAATGGCAACTATTCAGGAGTTGCAGAGGTTGTTAGGCGATCGCCGCGAATTGCTTAAGGCTTTGAAGAAAGAATTGCGCTCGCTTAAACGCAAGTATGGCGATCCTCGCCGCACTCGGCTAGTGACTGTTGAGCAGGGGAGCGGGGGAGCTCCTGAGCAGGGGAGCAGAGGGGCGAGGGAGCTCCTGAGCGGGGGAGCAGAGGGGCGGGGGAGCAGGGGAGCGGGGGAGCAGAGGGGCGGGGAGGGGAAAAAGAAAGCTACTCAACTACCTGTCACCTCGGTTAGCACTGAGCCTTCAGAAGCAACTGTTCTGGAGTTTACGCATAAGCAGTACGTGCGACGGCTGGCTTCGGCGGAGTCAAGTCGAGGTAAAAATCACGATAAATCTGCTCAGTCGCGAGGAGGGGAGAGCGATTTTAGCGTCAACACTATCCAAGCTAGAACTAATGAAAATTTAGCGATCTTGACTCGGACTGGCAAAGCTTACCCGCTGAAAATCTCTGACATTCCGACAGTCGGAAATCGCGATCGCGGTACGCCGATTATTAGTTTGCTCTCACCTTCAGCTACTAAAGATGTCGCTCCAGGTAATCTTCCAGAAATTGTGGCAGGAATGTTTGTTCTGTCTGAAAATGCTGATGCAACTGACTTGGTAACTTTGACTCAACAAGGAAAAATTAAGCGGTTGCCTCTTTCTGAATTAAGCGATATTACTAATCGTGGTGTGACAGCAGTTAAACTAAAAGATGATGACGAATTGCGCTATGCGATGCTTAGCAAACCGGGAGAACAAGTAGTTTTAGCCACATCTGGGGGGCGACTGTTGCGTTTTGAACTCAATGATGAGCAATTGCCACCAATGGGCCGCGCTGCACAAGGTTCTCAAGCTACGCGACTGCGAAAACAGGAACAGTTAGTTGGCTGCATTACTCTGGCTGCTGATGGCAGTCTGTTACTGGTTTCTGAGTTAGGTTGGGCAAAACGGATGCCTGTAGGTTCTGTGAGGCTAACGGGACGAGGTGAAATTGGCACTCAAGCATTCCATTTCGCAGAGCCTAAGGATGCTCTCGTTGGGATTGTGGCGGCGCTTCCTCGAAAGGAGTTGAAGTTGTTAACTAATAATGGGCGTTTGTTGCGTGTGGGTGTGGAGAAAATTGCTTTCTGGGGTAAAGATGCTCCTGGCGATCGCGCCGTTAATCTCAATCCTAGTGAAAAAATTGTCAAAGTTGTTAGTTGTTAGTTGTTGGTTGTTAGTTGCTAATTGCTAATTGCTAATTGCTAATTGCTAATTGCTAATTGCTAATTGCTAATTGCTAATTGCTGATTAAACGTAAGGTGGGCGCTCGCCTCAACCATCTTCTTCTATGAGTTACAGGCTTGTAGCGGCGAGCGCCCACCCTACAAGCTACTGAATACTAAACTTATGTCTGTTTACATTTTTTTAGAATACCAACTCATCGGTTCTGACCGATGGGAAGTTATTGAGCTTTTACCCGAAGACTATTTTGATTTAGACCCTGATGAAAAAATCGAATGGGATTGCGTTTCTGAGTACAACCACGCAGTTGAATACTTAGATATCGAGCGAGAAAAGTTATCGCATACTAAACTGAAAATAGTTGATGATGAAGCAAATGTTACTGAGGTAATAAAAACAACTTTTTGGAATGATGGGAAAAATCAAATTGATGAACGAATAATAGATAGAGACACAGGAGGATCGGAGTGGTTAATGGTCATGACAATCAAGCTCCAAGATAATCCTAATATTTGGGAAATCTTGAGGTTGCAAAGAAAAGATGATGTTCCGATATTAGAGTTTCATTCTTTTATAACAGACAACGAAGATGGTTCTCAATCCGAAAGAATCATCTATCCGATATGCTAATAATAATTCAAATAGTAACGTTATTACTACAAACATCATGGCAAAAGTTATTATAGAAAACGTTTACAAAAGCTTTCAGACTCTTCGCAAGGATGAAGAGACAAAAATGAAGGATGAAAGCCTATTATTCAATTCGGGAAACTCATCTTATCCGAGTAAAATTGACAGTAATATTCATACTTCTAGCCACACAGTTTTGCGCCGTATTAATTTGTCGGTGCAAGATGGCGAATTTATGGTTTTGGTGGGGCCTTCGGGATGTGGAAAAAGTACGCTATTGCGGTCAATTGCTGGTCTGGAATCTCTAACTGGCGGTAATATTTGGGTGGGCGATCGCTTAGTTAACGATTTACCTCCCAAGGAGCGCGATATCGCTATGGTGTTTCAAAATTACGCTCTCTATCCCCACTTGACTGTTTATGATAATTTGGCTTTTGGCTTGCGGCGGGGGAAGAGGAGCGGGGGAGCAGGGGAGCGGGGGAGCAGAGGAGCAGGGGAGCAGGGGAGCGGGGGAGAGGGGGAGACTGGGAGAAGGAAAACTACACCTCTTCATCCTTTATTTGAGGAGTTGTTAACCGCAGCGACGCGAAAGTTGCCTAAAGGTTTGCGCTATTGGTCTGAGCAGGAAAAAGCTGTGGATGAGCGGGTGCGGATTGTTGCTCAACTGTTGCAGATTGAGTCTCTTTTACATCGTTTGCCAAAGCAACTTTCAGGTGGTCAAAAGCAGCGAGTGGCTTTGGGCCGAGCAATGGCTCGAAATCCTCAAGTATTTTTAATGGACGAACCCTTATCTAATTTAGATGCAAAATTGAGGGCGGAAACTAGGGCGCAGATTGTGCAGTTACAGCGACAATTGGGGACTACGACTATTTATGTCACCCATGACCAAATTGAGGCGATGACGATGGGCGATCGCATTGCGGTGATGAATCAAGGTCAGATTCAACAGGTGGCGAAACCTCTCGAACTTTACAATCAACCGGCTAACTTATTTGTAGCTCAATTCATTGGTTCGCCGCCGATGAATTTTCTACCCGTGCAGTTTACGGCTCCGTTGCTGGTTTCTCATCCGCAGTTTCGTTTCACTTTACCTGAGATTTGGGCAATGGCGCGTAGGGGAACTCCGCCGTTACAAAGTTATGACGGGCGATCGCTAATTTTGGGGATTCGGCCGGAACATTTGAGTATTAGTCCCCCTGCGACTAAAAATCTGCTGGTAGAAGTGGAAATTATTGAGGCTTTGGGCCATGAAACCTATTTATGGGTTTGTTTAGCGGAGGCTAGGGAAATCCGGTTACAGGTACGAATTGGGTCTGAACGTTCGGTTAGTCTTGGAGAAAAGCTTTGGCTGGCGATCGCACCTGATAAAATTCATCTCTTTGACCCCGACACTGGTTTAGCAATTTTTACTAATTAGTACAGTGGGCGCTAAGTAGAAGGAAGAAGGAAGAGGGAAGAAGGAAGAATGCTTATACAGTCGGCTTTTTAGTCATCTGTATTTTACGTTAAATTAGGTGGATTTACTTATCAGAGAATAATATTTATCGTTCATCGAAATACAGTGGTTTTTAACAGTGGTTTTCAATTGATTATTGCCCTCTTCCCCTAAATTGCCCTCTTCCCCCCTCTTCTTCTCTTCCCCTAGTCCCTAGCCCCTCTTCCTCTCTTCCTCTCTTCCTCTCTTCCTCTCTTCCTCTCTTCCTCTCTTCCTCTCTTCCTCTCTTCCCCTAGTCCCTAGCCCCTAGCCCCTAGCCCCTCTTCCTCTCTTCCCCTAGCCATAGTTGCCATCTTTCCCAAAACCTGTTACATTAATTTACATAAGTTGACAAAAGTTAATTCACGGAGTTCGCACCATGCAAGACGAAAAACGCAACATTTGGGCTTGGGGCTTCACAGAGGGAGCTGAAAATTGGAATGGTCGCTTGGCAATGCTTGGCTTCGCTAGTGCTGTGATTATTGAATTAGTTTCTGGTCAAGGCGTACTCCACTTCTGGGGATTGATGTAATCTCCAACTAGCAATATTTTAGACATCAAGAAGTTTGGGAGTTCCTTTGGGGACTCCCAAATTTTTGATTAGGCGATCGGTATTAGAGCTAACATCTCTAGCTCTAATACCGATCGCTCTATAGGAGGATGCTTGAAGGAAAAATTACCGGATATACTCTTTGAGAATACTATTCCGGTTGGGATGACGTAATTTACGCAATGCTTTGGCTTCGATTTGCCGAATCCGTTCGCGAGTGACGTTGAAAATTTGACCAATTTCCTCCAACGTCTTCATCCGTCCGTCATCTAACCCATATCTGAGTCGTAAAACATCCCGTTCGCGAGGGCTTAAAGTGTCTAAAACACTTTCTAAGTCTTCGCGTAAAAGGTTCTTAGAAACTTGATCTTCAGGAGTTTCGCCGTCGGATTCGATGAAGTCTCCCAAGCGTGAATCTTCCTCTTTGCCGATCGGAGTTTCTAAGGAAATTGGCAATTGTGCAGATTTAGCAATAAATCGCAATTTTTCGATGGTCATTTCCATGCGAGTAGCGATTTCTTCCTCTGTGGGTTTGCGGCCCATTTCTTGGGAGAGGAGTTTAGTCGTTTTCTTGATCCGGGAGATGGTTTCGTAAAGGTGAACGGGCAGGCGAATTGTGCGCGATTGATCTGCGATCGCTCTAGTAATTGCTTGGCGAATCCACCAAGTTGCATAGGTTGAGAACTTATAACCCTTTTCGTGGTCAAATTTCTCAGCGGCCCTAATTAAGCCGAGACTACCTTCCTGAATTAAATCTTGGAAAGATAGTCCCCTATTCATGTATTTCTTGGCAATGGAAACCACTAAACGGAGGTTTGACTGCACCATTTTATCTTTTGCCCGCCGACCTAAATGCAGCCGATGGCGAAAAGCGGGCAGTGGCATACCCACAGCATTAGCCCATTCATTATCTTTGGGATCTCGCTCTAATTCTTCGCAAAGTTGCTCTCGAATTCGTTCTAATTCAAGCAAGTCAGCAATTTTGCGGGCGAGTTCAATTTCTTCGTCTGCTCTCAGCAGTCGAATCCGACCAATTTCTTGCAGATAAAGGCGAATTGAGTCTTCAGTATAGTGCTTTTTTTTCGCCTGAGCCCGACGACGGGCTTTAGCAACTTTGCTACCAGACTTAGCGTCGTCCTCTTCAGGCTGAGCATCTAAAAAGTCTTCGCGATCGTCTCCTTCGTCGTCGATGAAGAGTTCTATTTCACTCTCAGGCAGAACGCCTCGGGCGTTCGCGAGTAACTCGATAGTTTCAATCTCAGGTTGAATTTTGGTTTCGAGTACGTTGTTAGTCTGGATCATGCCGCGTTCCTCATGCTCCTGAATCGAAGAATTAATAAGTAGTGAACATTGTCTGTCTGTGTCTAGACAGTTTGGTGAGGGTTTCACCCCTCAATTTTAGTGGTATTTTTCTGCTTACTTGATGATTACAGAAAAATATATCGCTCGCACCTCAACATTGTTGGGTAAAAGCGTCGAGGTTTTTTTCTCGGATTTTGCCAAGACCTTTCCGATTGTAGCCTTTCTCACAAAAAATGCACGCTGTTTGCCAGTAGGAAAATAAAAGCTGCTGTGGAAAGTCTGCTTTCGGAGCGATTGGCTTTAGAGATAATATGTTGTTCAAGCTGTTTTCTTGAACTATTTTCAAAATCGGATGACCATTGCCGGTTGTTTAATATTTCCGGGAACTGCTGCGGGAAATTTAGTTGAATCACTAGCAGACAGTTGCCGGCTAGCTGTAATTTCTATTTTGCGTGGCAGTATTGATACACCCATTTTTACCCTGTCTCCCTGGATTGACTCATACGCGATTTACGATTCGATCTAACTGGTTGCTGTGGTTGCGAGTCGGCAACTCTGAACTGGATGCCGAAATTTACCCCAAGTGAAGCGTTGCGGATTCGATCGTGCAACAGGGGCTTGATAGTGTTAAGTTAGCTCAAATTTAAGAATTTGGGGTTGATTCTAATGTTAAGTCACGTTAAGTTTCTAACGTCACCTTCTCATCTGAGCAATAGCAGCGATCGCAATTGCTGTTTATAGACTGCAATTGCCAAGAGTGAAAAGTTGCTCAGATTTGGCTCATGTCTGAAAACTACGAGTTGAGGAGGATGATAAGTATATATTTTAATACTTATACTCAGTAGAATTTCGGAAGTCACTCCCATTCTACTTCCTTTGCTCGTGCTTCGAGGCACGGACGGGGTGACGGTTCGGACAGCGCGATCGCATGAATGGAGTTTTTGTGCTAATCAGCGTTTTGCTAGTAAAATGTTGCTTTAACCAGGTGAAATATCGGAAGTTGCTAATTGAGCTTCCTGTACTGCACGCTGATAAAAAGCCTCAAGGGCTGCTACACAATTTTTATCATCGTAGAGATAATGATGACTTTGCATCAGTTGCTCTGCGATACTATTCCTCCATTGTGCCTCAATTCCTAGCCTGACGGCAATTTTGACATATTCTACTTCATTTTTTGCAATGGTTTGTGTTATGCCTAGCATTTTTAAAATAGCATAAGAATGGCGACTACGCATTAATTTTCCCGGACAGGTGACAACGGGTAAATTGCAGGCGATCGCATCTAAAGTTGTATGCCCACCCGACCAGCTAAATGTATCTAGAAAAATATCTGATAAAATATAAAGATTCCAATAAGCTTTCTGAGCTAGTCTAGGTAAAATCACGCAGAAGTCTTTGCTATTTAAACCATACTTAGTGAAAGCTTGTTGGAGGCGGTTTTGAAATAGCTTCCCAATTTCAGCATTCGGTCGAGAAATGAAGACAAATTGAGCTTGGGGAACTTGCCGTGCAATTTCAGCAAAGATGCGATCGTGTTGAGGGAGGTATTTACAAAGAGTTTGGCAACAAAGATAGACAACAGCTTCTTCTGGCAAGTTAAAATCAGAGCGAGTTTGCTCTAGAATAGGAATAGTTGGTTTTGTGTAGGAAATTCCAATATTGGGCAAGCGGATTAATTTCTCTGAATAATGTTCTGTAGCATTTTCTGGTTCCATTAAGTCGCTGGAGAGGAAATAATCGACAGTTGGCAGTCCTGAAGTTACTGGATGTGCCCATGTTGTACACTGAATTGGAGCTAGTCGTAAGGCTGCAAGCTGAGTCATTTGTGCTTGCAAACCGAGTTCGATAAAAACGAGGATATGTAACTCGTCAGCAATAATTTGTTTGCAGATTAACTCTAAATTACCAGGGATATAATGGAAAGTATCGCTGTATAGTCGAAATTCCTGGGTAAATTGGTCTTGAGTTTCATTAATTTGATAGCAATAAATTTCAAATTGACTACTATCATGATGTCGCAGCCAGCCTAAACTTAGTTTGCCAACGGTGTGCCCCCAAAGACAACCAGAGATATAACCGATGCGAATTTTTCCAGTTTTACTAAGAGAAGGAACGGGTAAAGGTTTTACCCACTGGGGATAATTAGCAGCCATAACACGATGTGCATATTCACCGTATTGTTGCTGAATTTCCAAGTCATTTTCACCTTGATAGGCTAAGAAAAAATTGATGCGTTGACTGATTAATGCTAAGGCTTTTCGCCGCTCTAATTCTGTGTTAAGATTAGTTTGTTGAATTAATTGCTGTATCCCTTGACTAAACTGATTCCTATAAGTGGTAACTTCCTCTGAATTTTCGTAAATAACAGGGAGGATTAACAACTGTCCGGGGTTAAAATACCAATCGTCAGGAAATAAGGTAGCCGCGTGATTTGCCAAAGTAATCGCTGCTTTCGTGTTACCAGATTCTATCAAAGCTGAAATCAAGTTCCGGTAAAGATTTGCTACCTTTGGATAGATGTCAATAGCGTTACGGTAAATTTGAATAGCCTCTGGATATTGTTCGAGTTTTTGGTGACATTCAGCCAAGGCAAAGTATAATTCTAAATTCCCTGCTTGATTGGCTAAGAATTGGTAATAGTAAGTGATTGCGGCTTGATATTCACCGCGTTGATAGCAATCATTCCCGAAGTAAAGCGATGCTTGGTTTTTGTCAGTTTTGAGATGGCGGATAAATTCTAAAGCAGCAATAATTTCCGCATCATCTGATTTTAATTGTAGAGCTTTTTCGGAGGCGAATATGGCTGCATCTATTTGTTGTTGTGCTAATAGTATATTAGCCAGATTCAAATAACTACCATAATGTTCTGGATTAACTGCAATTGCTTGACGATAAGTTGATTCAGCTTGACTAAGGCGACCGACTTTGAAGAAAATATTACCTAAGTTATTGTAAGCATCGACATAGTTAGGATTGAGTGCGATTGCTTCTTGGTAAGCTAAGACAGCTTGCGTAAAATCCCCAAGTTTTTCAAAGACTAAGCCTAATGAATAATATTGGATAGCTTGAGAGGAATCAATTTCTAAAGACTTGAACAATATATCTCGTGCATCTTGATAACGCTCTGTCATATAATAGACTATAGCGAGATGATGCCAAACTTCTACTTGATTTCGATTCCAGCGTAAAGCTTGTTTGAATTTCTGTTCTGCTGCGGTAAATTTGCCAGCTTGATATAGTGTTAAACCCTGATTGTAGAGATTTTGTGCGAGTTCTCTTTTTGAATCTGACTGCAACTCATAAATTGATTGAATGACTATTTGCTTGCGGACTTGCTGAAAAGTTGACCAGTCGTAATTATCGGTTTGACGAACATTCCAGCTAAGAACTTGTAAACCATTCCAAGAGTTAATTAATTCAGGGGTGGAGAAATCGAGTAATAGCTGACATTGAGGGTTAGCGGCGATAAAATCCCAGTTAGCTTGACACGCCGCCGCCGAGTTGTTATTATTTACAATAATGATTGCTTCGTCAGCGAGGAAAGGTTTAGCTAAAAGTAAAGCTAAGAGTTGCGAACGATAATCCTGGGAGGCATCATAAAAATATACACCGATTTTGTCGGCTGATTGCATTTCTCGGAGGTTCGAGAAAAATCCCTCAAAGTCCTGATTGCAAAATAGGACTTGTTCTGATAAATTAAACTTAGATAGATTTTCAGCTAAGTTATCAAAGTTATCGGCAAAAGGATCGAATTCTAAGAAGTTATCGACAGTATAGGCTGTATGTTCGGGATGGTTTAGCATTGCTGCGATTAAACTTCCGCCTTGGAAACTGCCAATTTCGCAGTAAATTTCATTAGTTGGCATAAATTCTAAAGCTAAGTTTAGTAATTGCATCACATTGGCTGTAGTTGTGGTTTCAACTTGGTTGATTATTTGCTGAAATTGGGGAGATTTGGGGTAAGCTTGTGGACTTTCCCAGTTTTCGTATAAGCTTGAGAGTTGTGCAAAGAATTGCTGATAATCCATAGCCGGCGGAAACAGAAGACGAGCGACAAGTTAATTATATCAAGAGGTACACCAGTGAAAATTGAAATCCAGGGTCAAGATGCTGTGAGCGCTACTGAGGAATTGCTGAGAATTGAAGGACTTCAAGGTAGTTATGAAACAGTGGATGAAGTGGAGCGAGAAGGAACACTAGCTACTATCGCTACGATTGTGGGGATTGCCGGTGGTACGGTGACAATTGCTAAAGAGATATATGAATGGTATCAGAAATATCAGAAGTCTAAAGGGGCAAAGGCAAACTTAAGAATTGAGAAAGCTCTAATTATTGGTTCTAATAATCGTCGTTTGCTGCTCAAAGATGCTACATTAGAGCAGATTCAGCAGATTCTCGACGATTAGCACAGGAATAATGAAAATCCTTCACATCAGTTTAAGAGAACAGGGCAAGGATTATGCTTCTTTGCGCTACTTTTGGGAAAATCCTGCTGATTACAAAGAACCCAAAGACAGATTGCCTCTGGCTGAAATTAAAGATTTAGGCGAGCGAGCAGAAACAGATTACTATACTCGTATCCCTGTGGATTATGCTACTACTGGAAGATCGCTCTACAACTGGTTAGATCGGAGCGATCGCGTTTTAGCTAATGCCTTAAATCAGTCCCATCGGGAAGGGTTAGTAATTGCGATCGCGACCGATCGAGGACTGGCAAAGTTGCCTTGGGAATTGTTGCATGATGGTAATTGTTTCTTGGTAGAGAAAAGACCTGCAATTATTCCGGTGCGGTGGGTGTCTAATGGTCAACCGATCGCGATCGCCAACTCTCCGCAAAATCGTCCTCTTAATCTGTTATTTATGGCGACTTCCCCATTGGGAGTTAAACCCGAATTAGATTATGAAGCTGAGGAAGGGCAAATTTTAGAGACAACCCAGCGTACTCCAGTGAACTTGAGAGTAGAAGAAAGTGGTTGTTTAACTGAATTGAGTTATGTGGTTCGGGAATATGAAAGAAGCTATTTTGATGTTTTTCATTTAACAGGTCATGCGACTCATTATGGGGAAAAACCCTGCTTTTTGACTGAAGATGAATATGGCAACCGAGTTGATAGCATTACCCCCGAAATTTATGAAGCACTGACATCCCGCTTACCGCCTTTAATTTTCCTCTCTGGTTGCCGGACAGGTTATACTTCTGATGAGACAATTCCCTCAATGGCTGAAGAATTATTAAAGATGGGAGGAACAGCAGTTTTAGGATGGGGAGAAAGAGTCCGGGATACCGATGCAACAGCGGCTGCAAGTAAATTTTATTGTCTTTTGTCTCAGGGGGAAGCGATTACAGATGCACTATCTTCTACCTATCAAACACTGATTAAACAACAGGCACGCGATTGGCATAAATTACGGTTATATGTGGCCAATATCTTACCCCAGGCATTAGTAACTCCTTTAAGAACAAAGGGACGAAAACAATTGCCCAAACCGACGACAACAAGCGAATTTAGGGATGATGAGCAGCGATTAAGAGTAGCCAAGAGAGAAGATTTTGTCGGTCGCCGCCGTCAGTTACAGAACTGTTTGCGAACTCTGAAGGGAGATAATGACAAAGTAGGGGTATTAATTCACGGCATGGGGGGATTGGGAAAAAGTAGCATTGCCTCTCGACTGTGGGATCGGCTATCTGAACATGAAAAAGTTCTGTGGTGGCGACAAATTGATTCCTCAAACTTAATAAAAAAGCTATCGTCTAAATTAATTAGACCAGAGTTACGGGAGATTCGTAATAATTTAAACACTAGCGATGACAGTTTAGACATTAAACTCGCTAATTTATTCAATCAATTGGCAGAACTGGGTGAAAAACCGTTTCTCCTGATTCTTGATGACTTTGAATGGAATCTCGAACCCCGTGAAGATCGATACATCCTTAAGCCTGACTACATCCTTAAGCCTGAAGTCGCCACAATTTTGGCAGCATTAGTCTCGGCAATACAAGAAACGGGAACTGGGCATCGGATTTTAATTACCTGTCGCTATGAGTTTGATTCTAATTTATTGAATTATTTTTTACCACAAGCTTTAAAACCTTTTGAAAAAGCTGAATTAACTAAAAAGCTGAACCGCCTAGAACATTTTAGTCCTGATAAGCTCTCTGAAGATATACGCGATCGGGCGCTAAGTTTCGCCGATGGCAATCCTCGTTTACTGGAATTTCTTAATAATGAAGTTTTAGGTAAACCAGATGTAGCAGCTAAATTAACAGAACTAGAACAAAGTCCCGATCTGTGGAAAGACAAAATTATTTGGGAGGAACTGTATCAGCTTATTGATGAGCCTTTACAACGGGTTCTTAGCCATTGCCTAATCTATGAAATTCCTGTGCCGATGACAGCTTTAGAAATAGTTTGTGCTGCTCTTCCTAATTACCAACAGCAATTAAAACGGGCGCAAGAACTAGGACTCATGGAAATCAGTCCTCACGTTCAAGAAGAAAACCAAGTCTTTCGTGTCTCTCGAATTTTACCTCGTATAATTCCCCAGATCCGACTTCCTGAAGCACCAAAAGTTTATTCTTTGTACAAGAAAGCTCATGAAAAATTACATCAGTTATGGGGAAACCAACAAAATAAAAGTCAGGAAAAGTGGCAGGAGATTTTTCGGTTATTGTTTGCCGATCGAGAAAATCCAGAACGATTCAGACAGGGATTCTATGAGATGTTGGCAGTTCAAGATAATTCAGAAGCAGATAAAGCCTTAGAATCAGAACTGAGACAACTGAAAGATGAATTATCAACAGAGAATTTTTGCCGTCAATTAGAGGATGATTTAAGTCAAAAAAAATGGAGAAAAGCTGATGAGGAAACTGCCTGGATTTTTTATCAAGTGATGGTGCAGCAAGACTATAAAGATTGGTGGAAGCTATGCAGAAACTTTCCCAGCGAAACCCTCAAGCAGATCGATCGGCTTTGGGTTGATAACAGTCAAGGACGTTTTGGATTCAGCATTCAAAAGAAAATCTGGGAAAGTGTGGGCGGACATCCACGTGCAAATTATTTTATATATGAAAAATTTAGTGATAAAGTAGGATGGAGGAAAGAGAAGAGAGAAGAATGGTTGAGCTATGATAACCTAACATTTGATAACCTAGAATGGTTGGGCCACCTCCCGGCGCTCTGGGTGGTCGGGTTTGGGGTAGTGGGCGTTTGGGTTTATGACGTGGCCGTGGAGGAGAAGGAGTTGGGTAGCGGCATGGGTAGCAGGCGTTGGGAGGTGCTCTCTTTTCTCGCGCAAAGACTTAACCTGTAAGATATAACAATTTCAGGTCATTTGTCAAGCTTAATTTTTGTACTAATTTCTACGAAAACATCGGCTTTTCCCTAACTCAATACCTGGCACTGACGGAATGTCATTAAGTTATGAGTTCCAGTAGTAAACTACATAAGCTGTTGTAAATTTAAACCTTTCTGGAGTTGCTTTTTCTATTGATTCCGCAAGCGAGGATTAACAAACTCATTCAATCCTTCCCCCAACAAAGAAAGTCCCACCACCATCAAAGTCAAAGCCAAACCAGGGAAAAAAGCCGTCCACCAAATCCCCGTAGGTAATGCTTCTAATGCCAAGCGTAAATCATGCCCCCATTCCGCCGTTTCTTCAGGTAATCCTAAACCTAAAAAGCCTAAACCTCCGAGAGTTAAAATCGCATCAGCCGCGTTAAGGGTAAACAAAACTGGTACGCTTTGAATTACATTCAAAAATAGGTAGCGAGAGAGTACCGTCCAAGTATCTGCACCCATTGCTTGCGCGGCTTCAATAAATAGTTCGTTTTTGACGCTAGTAGTATGATTCCTGACTACTCTATAATACTGAGGAATGTAGGAAATGCTAAGCGCGATCGCCGCATTGAATATACCTCGACCTACCACAAAGGCTAGAGTTAAGGATAGCAATAAACCAGGTAAAGTGTAAAGCGTATCCATTAAAAATAGCAAGGTTTTATCTAATTTCCCGCCTAAATAACCGCTAACTAATCCCAGCGGTACGCCGATAATTAAACTCATAGCTGTAGCTAAAATCACTACTTGCCAAGCAGCTTGGGAACCAAAAATTGTCCGGGAAAAAACATCGTAACCTTGACCGCTAGTACCCAACCAATGACTAGCCGATGGGGGTTCGTGGATGGGGTTGGCGAGAAATTCTGTAGGGTTTTGCAGCCATCCCCAAGCTTGGAAAGTGGGTGATAGTATGGCTGTCAATACGAAGAATAGGGTAATGACTAAGCCTACCCACATCATTTGCATTGAGAGGGTAGATTTTCCTGAAAAAGTTAAAAATTTGGGCAGTTTGAATCCAGTAGTCGTCATAAGTTGGTATCAGCTAAAGGGAAGAGGGAGAGGGGGAGATGACAGGGTTAATTCATTGTCTCCAGAGAAAGGTTAGGGTCTGTTTTCAAACTATAAAC
Organism: Kamptonema formosum PCC 6407; assembly: GCF_000332155.1. Lineage (GTDB taxonomy): Bacteria > Cyanobacteriota > Cyanobacteriia > Cyanobacteriales > Microcoleaceae > Kamptonema > Kamptonema formosum. Next base: position 17,115 of record NZ_KB235903.1, read on the forward strand.
CACAACAGAACGCAGGCGATTTAGGGTAGCCAGCGGGGATGATATCCGGGAAAAGGTAGTTCTTCGGGTTGTAGCTTTGACTGAGAACCGTCTGAGGGTATGTCAACTAATGGTAACAGCCAAAGGCGGCTAGTTGCGATCGCTTCTCCGCCTTGACTGCGGGGACTATCTGCTTTTGTAGAATTTCCCGCCGTCACCGACTGGTCAAATACTAAAACCAAGCCGTCAGGAGATAAACTCATTTGAATATCTCTCTGATTCGGTAAAATCAGCAGCGGTTTGATTGTCCCAACTAAACGGCCTTTCTCCTGTACCAGGTCAATCGCTGCGATGAAAGGTTGTTCTTTGTACTCTTCAGTTTTCAGGCGTTCTGCTAATAGACAATATAAGCGCCTAACTTGAGCATTTTGGCCAGTTCTAGGGTCAAATTGGACGCTGAGAATACTGCCAGGAATGCGGATAATTTCTTGTTCATCGCCTTGGTTTGTCAACAGGAAAAGCGATCGCGTGTAGTCAGTATTGTACTTCACATAGGCGGCCGCTGAATTGTCTGGGGCCATACCTAAGACTTGCTCAAATTTTGGTAAAAATTCTACGGGATCTGCTTCGGGTTTCAGGGGGACGATGGCTAATCCTTGCTTTTGGGAAATTACCATTGATTTATTGTCTGGCCTAATAATAAAATCTCCACCTTGTTGATTTTCTAAACGTTTTGGTTTTTGACCTTCCTCCAAAATCCAAGGGCTATAATCTCCCGTCGGATTGCTGCGATTAACTCGCTGAATTACTATTATTTTACCATCGGCAGACAGGTCAAACTTGAGGTTTTGGTATTCTTTAGAGTCTAAAACTTTATCTATTCTTCCTACTGGTTCAGGTGAGGCGATTTCTGTTCCCGGTGAAAGCGGATGAATCCCTGTAGTTACTGTATATAGTTCTTGTTCAAGAGTACCGCCAAAACTGGCGGCTGAACGGTCTGTAGCAGAAAATAAAATGCGATCGCCGTTGGGATAGGGTTTAAAATCCATCACTACTAAATCTTTAGGAGTGAGGGCGATTGGTTTCGGGTTACTTGTGAGATTAACCAGCATTAATTTCCCTTCTTCTTCTCCTTTAACGCCGATGTAAACAAAGGCACGATCGCGGCTACGAAAGAAGCCTGTGAAGGGTTGAATAAATCCTCGTCGTTTTTTAGGTGGCGTTGGTGACGGATTTGTTTGTGTGTTTTCAGCGTGAAATTTGTCCGTTGCTCCTTGTAGTTGTAAGCTGTAGGTAGTTCCATAAGGGGCAGGTTCTATTAAAGTGTAAGCCATGCGACGGCCAGCCCAGCTAAATTTGCCGGGAAGAGGCGGATCGAGGCGCAAATTCGCCTCGACGCTGGGATGATTCATCGGACGATTAAATGTAAGGATAAAGCCCGTATCTTCGGCACCGATTTGTTTTCCCTGCCAGCTAAAATCTCTAACTTGTGCTGCTGTACTGTCGCCTGTAAGCAGTAATATTCCTATTAATAGACTCAGCCCTATCATCATACCAATGGCAAGGCGATCTAGGGGCTGAACCCATTTTAAATTTTCGATCTTTGACTTGAAATCAATCATTTGTATGGCTAGGGGCTAGGGGCTAGGGGCTAGGGGCTAGGGAAGAAGGGAAGAAGGGAAGAAGGGAAGAATAGCTTTTCTCAAAAAGGTAAGGTACGAAGTTTGACCTGGAAAGCTTGACAATACAGGGTTTCTGTATACCTTATCGATCTGAAAACCTATAATTGTAATTGGTAATAGTTAGTGGAAATCTGCCTGCGACCAATAACTAACAGTTAACAACCAACCACTAACAGTTAACAGTTAACTGTTAACTAATAATCATAGGGATTTTTAGGTTCTGGAATTGGCTTGAGAGAGGATGCCAAGATCGTCAATTTACGCTTTCCTCCTAATTCTTCTGTACTCATTTCTCCTTCAATCTCTAGCCAGCTATCTGCTGGAAATGCCGCTCGATCTTGTCCTGGTTGCAGTTTAACTGGCAATCCTATAGGGTAGGCATCAGCGGCGCAACAGGTAATCACAAAACGGGCAATCCAGATGTATTCCTTTGACAAGGAAGGGGGATGAATTACGAATCCTTGAACTTTGACTTTTTGACCTGTATATGAGTCTGGTTCGGGATTAAAATTTAACAGTCTTACCCATTCTATGAGCGATCTTTGTTCTGGTTTGGCGGCGTTGCGAAATTCTTGAGGCTGCATTCGCGTGACTGGTAAGGATTCAGTAATCCCTCGTTCTAAAGCTGTTTGGCTGCTAAATGTTCGCGGGGTGATGATGAAACCAATCAATGCGACGCTTAATAGTAATATGCTGCCCCAACCAGGAGGAAATAGAGTAATGTGTTGAACTTCTTCTATTCTGGCAGAATCAATTCCCGGCACTTGGCGTAAAATCTTTTTGCGTTCCTCAATCTGGAAAAGTTCGTAGCTTTTAAGACTGCCAACGACAATTAAGCCTATTCCTGCTGCTAAAGTTAGGCCAAAGTAATTAGGATGGATCAGAATGTTTAATTTGCCAGTAATCCAATATTTCAGCAGCAAGATTCCCCAGGCTAAGATGGCTAAGGCATCTAGCCAGGGGCCAATGCGTCGCAATAGTGAAGGTGGTGAGAGTCTAGCAGTCATTGGTAATTGTTAACGGTTAACGGTTAACTGTTAACGGTTAACAGTTAACTAATATGCAAATTAACAGCAAGGGTGAGCAAAAAGGTCAATTGAGCGGCTAGTACGATTAAGTAAATCACAGCTCGCGGCTGAAAGATTGACAACATTAAGCCAATGCCTTTGAGGTCAATCATTGGGCCAAAAACTAAAAAAGCTAGTAGCGATCCACTGGTAAAGGTTGAAGCAAAGGATAGCGCAAAAAAGGAATCAACGGTGGAACAAATTGATACGACTGTGGCTAATAGTAGCATGGCTACTATGGAGGAGATTGGGCCTTGACCAAGGCTGAGGATGAGTTCGCGGGGTGCTGCGACTTGAATGGCGGCGGCGATCGCGCTACCAATTACCAACACTCCTCCTAACTCGCGCAATTCCTGTACCATGCTATCTAGCAGTAGATACAACCGCTCTTTGGAGGGACGGCGGAAAAAAGGCGAGGCTGCTTTTTCCTCCAATACAGATTCTAGGCGCACGGGCCCTCCGGGTTGACCCAAAAAGAATGTCCCCGATCGCAATAAAGGGGAAGTTTGGGCCTCTACTAGCTCTTTTGCGGATGGATGAGGTTCTAGTTTGGGTAAAGCGCGGGCGATCGCGGGTTGCAGCATGGGTCGAAAATCTGGCTGTACGCTAAATACCCAACCGATAGTTGTGGCTATTGTCAAGGAAAAGACTACCCGCAGCACTACTATCTCCGGCTGATCGCGAAATGCTGTCCAAGTGGCCCAAATGACAATAGGATTGATCGTAGGAGCGGCCAATAAAAACCCGATCGCGACTGGGGTGGGGACTCCCTGCATCAACAATCGCCGCGCTACTGGTACATTCCCACATTCGCAAACAGGAAACAAAAAGCCAATTAAACTGCCGACGAGAGCGCCTAACAGTGGGTGGCGGGGGATGTATGATAGAAGTTTGCGCTCGTCAATGAACCACAGGAGCAAACCTGAGAATAATACTCCCAGTAGTAGAAAAGGCATGGCCTCTACTAACAAGCTGAGAAAAAGGGTGAAAGCACTGTTTAACTGATTTGTCAGCGTGGATTGCATCTCTCACCTATCTAGAAATTGCGGCCTCGATGGGCAAACACTTTTTGAATCATAGCAAGTAAAGGGCGAAGTTAAGGTGAGGTTAAAAATATATTATCGTGATTTCCGAGTCTTAATTCATTAGTTATAAATCTATAAAATGTTGGTGGTTGGAATAATTTTAGTTTTATACACCATCAGTTTGAAGGCGATAAAATTTTATGCCAAGTTTGCCCTCTGCTCAGTTGTCTGTCCCGCCAATGTGGGAAACTTTTCCCCCGAATCTGCTTTTAGATTCCACCCTCGAACATCTATCGCTTTGGGATTTTCAGGTTGAATCTTCCGATCGCGGACAAATTGTGACTGAGAGGCTGGAAGCTAATCCTTTGATCCCAGGAGTTATTTTAACAGAAGGAGGTAAGTTATTGGGGATGATTTCGCGGCGGCGATTTTTGGAATATCTCAGTCGCCCTTACGGGTTGGAATTGTTTTTAAAGCGACCTCTAAAATCTCTCTATCGCTTTGCCTGTAGGGATATTTTGCTGTTACGGGGAGATAGTTTAATTGTAGATGCAGCCCGTCAGTCTTTGGATCGATCGCCTGAACTACTTTATGAGCCGATTGTGGTTGAGTTATCTCCGCATAATTATCGGCTCTTGGATGTCCATGAGTTACTGATTGCTCAGTCACAAATTCACGCCTTAGCTACTCAGTTGCTCAATCAAGCTTACCAAGAGTTGGATGAAGTTTATAAACAATTACAGCGCCAAGCTTGTTTAGATGGCCTTACCCAAGTGGCAAATCGGCGCAGATTTGATGAATACCTTCGCCAAGAGTGGTTGCAGATGGCGAGAGTGCGATCGCCACTGGCACTAATTATGGCTGATGTTGACTATTTTAAGCTCTACAACGACACCTACGGCCATCAACAGGGAGATGATTGCTTGAAGGCTGTAGCCCTTGCTATCACTCAAGCTACACGCTCTCCGTCAGATTTGGTGGCCCGCTACGGAGGTGAGGAATTTGCGATCGTTCTACCCAATACTGATGCTAGCGCGGCCCTGCTGGTGGGGGAGGATATCCGATCGCGCCTGAAAGCAATGGCGATCGCTCATCAAGGTTCCCCAGCCTGCGAGTGTGTGAGTTTAAGTTTAGGCGTTGCTTGCACTGTTCCTGATGATGAAAATGGGGGAAGTTACCTATGTTCCCCGGAAAAGTTGATTGCTGCTGCTGACTGCGCTCTCTATCAAGCCAAAAAACAGGGGCGCGATCGCGTTGTCCTCAGTTTGCCTTGGAGTTAGTAACTATAGCAGGATGCAGGAGGAAAATGCGATCGGAGAAAGGGTTGGGGCGATCGAGAATGTGCCAAAAGTTGTGGCTGTTACTATATATCAGGGAAATCGCATCTACTTTCTGCTCGATAAAATAATATCCCTATTATTAAATATTTCAATGCCCAGCTAAGTGCCGAACAAATTCAGAAGCGCGACGGTAAATCCTGCTGACAATTGGCAACTTATAACTGAGCTGAGTAGCAAAGTCGGACAAACTATCAGAACCCATTAAGTCAATCCGTCGCAATGCCAACAGGTTATTGTTTAAACCATTTACTCCTGATAAACAGGATAAGCCATAAGTGTAACCGCAGGCTCCGATTAAATGCTGAACAACTGGATCGAAATCTCCGTAGGGATAGGCAAAAGTTTTCACAGACCTTCCTAACCCCTGTTCCAGTATAGAGCGCGATCGCACAGCTTCCTGTACTATTTCTGTAGGCGACAGCAAGCTCAAAGGCTGATAAGTTGTACCCAAAGAACCAAACTCAACTCCTTCATCTCTCAGTTGACAAATTTCCGGCCATCCTAACAGCGGTACTTCTGGACTATCTGCACGTTCCCAGCTATTTGTAGTACCAATTCTCTCAGCCACCAATAACACTGTAGCCTTAAAACCGTAACGTTTTAGCAAAGGCCAAGCATAGTTAAAAAAGTCGAGATAGCCACCATCAAAAGTAATTAATATAGGTTTTCCAGGTAACAGAGTACCAGTTGTTGTTGCTTTCTCCCAATCTTCCCATACCGCAGAATAAAAGTTATTTTTGGATAAATACTGCAACTGTTTTTCAAAATTATCGGGAGTAACATTGTAGCCAATTGTTGCCCCCTCTAATTGTGGGCAAACATGGCGATACCTTAAAATTGGCATTTGTGCAGTTCCCCTCGTAGCCAAACTGCTGTTACTATTATCTGTGTTCCTGGCAGTAAATTCAGATAACCCCTTATAAAGTTTTCTGTTTGTCAGGTGTTCCCAATGGCACTTTAAATTAAGCTGTAACAACCTAAACTTCCCAGGAAAATTAGCCAAAGGAAAAGCGCCGAGCAATTTTCCCCCAATGTTAGATTCGATTTTATTAACATCTTGAGAAGGCTGAAATTCAGGAGAGTCGATCGAAGTTGGGGAATTGGGCAACAACAGTTCTGGTGCATAAATAACTCGCCCCAAATTCTCCTCAGTGGAATTAGTTAATATCGGCGAACCAGTGGTTTCCCATAGTTGAGTCAATTCTATCACCATCCCCATTGGTAAAGTTGCTCTCCTGTTGGTACTGCTTCCTATTGTTCCTAAATTTCTACCCAATAAGAGACTATTTTTGGGGTAAATTCCATTAGAATCAGCAGCGTTTAACCAGTCGGGGAAGCGTGTTCTAGTTCTAGTTTTGGCTAATTCTGCTAGGTGCGAGCGCAAAGATGTCAAATCATTCAAAGGTTTACCTAATAAAACCTCTCGCACGCAAACCCGGCAAAGTTCAAAACCACTAGCTTTAATCAAAGTTGTGCGTAAAGTTTGCGCCGAGATCGAATTTTCCTTAACCGGGACAGTAACTATACCAATCGGTACACCACCCACTGTTAACAATACATCAATTTCTGGCAGCGAAACTTCTATATTTGTCAGTGGTTCGCTCACTTCAATTGTCAATAATTTTGTGTCAATATGTTCCGCGATTGCGGCTTCAAAAAGCTTTGGGTTGTAGAAGTTTTCTAGTGACCATTCCGCTTGTCCCCAAATATCCTGTAAAAAGATTTGCCAAACCTTTTTTAATTGTTGGTTTTTAGTCAAGGAATCTATAACTTTTATCGGATTTTTTCCAATTTTTCTCTCGAAAAATCGAGAGAGAATTGGCAAATAAAATTTAGTCGCGATCGCATCCGCCAAAACAAATCTGCTTACTACCCCATCGCAGAATGGCAATTCGATATTTCCCAGATATTCTCCTTCCATTTCCACACGACAAAGGAGGCGCTCAAATGATAAAGGTGCAAAGATATCAACGATTTTCTCAGTAATTTCTACTCGTTGTTTATGAGATATTTGATTTTTTAGCGGTTTAATTTGATTGATAATATAGTGGATATTTATTTGCTGAAAAATGCTATAATATTTATGATGATTACTCTTTTGAATTTGTCTTTCTATTCCTTGATGCCAAACCGCACCTAAACTCATTTTCTGGGAAGTTTCCTTGTATTTAACTAGCATTGAATTATCAAATTTAATGCCAATAAATTTACAAATATTTGCTAAAGCCATACTGGGATCTTCCACAAGTTCTTGGTATTTTACTAAAATATGATTCTTTTTATTAGCATATAGATAATTGATTGATATTGCTTCTTGCCAGCGCGTTATACAATGCTCTAGCTTCCATTCTCCACCCCAAGCATCAGGAGAATTTCTACTAGCTTCGTACATCGATGTAATGACATCTATACCATTTCTTAAAATATGTATAAATAAAGCATCTGGTAATAATTTTTCTAGGTATTCAATGCAGTATATATGCTCTGGTGTTTTTTCTAGCCAGACAGATTTATCTTGTTCAAAGGCTAAATTATCTAATATCTTTATAAGACAATTAGCTTTTTCTAATTCTGATTGTTCAGCATTAAAACAACTTAAATATTCAGGGCGATTGATTTCTTCAATCAAAAATATCTTCATTCTATCATCAACAGAAATCGGATATTCAAACTTTGGTAATAAATATTGAAAAAACCTCGTTTCTGGGAAAGATATCATCAAGGGATGAGCAGCCAATAAGCTTTGTAAAATAGTAGTTCCAGAGCGAGGTGCGCCAACTAAAAATATCCGTTTCATAAGAAGGAAGAGTAAGAAGAAAGCCAGAAGATTTACACAGCTAGGGTTTTAGTTAAGTAGAAGTAAGAAGGAAGAATGTTTATACAGTCAGCTTTTTAGCCATCCTTATCTTATGTTGAATTAGGTGGATTTACTTATTCGTATTTTACGTTTAATTAGGTGAGATCAATTTACGAATCCAATATATTGTCATGCACCTAGATAGTTAATTTACTTTTAATCCTTACCGATCATTCGCTAATTTCCCAACGACAAGGAGGCCAAATAATAGTTCGATAATCAACCGCCGCATGGACAATCAGCGGATAAACTTGCCAGTGGAAATCGTAGGGATAACCCCACTTCTCCTTATATACTCCCACATTCACAAAATACTCACCGCCGCCAAGATCCAATCGATCGATCCGCAGCTTAATTTTCCCCCTACCTTGAATCTGAGGTATTGCCATTTGCATTTTCTCAGTATTAGCATCAAAACAGACTTTTCCATCTTCTCGACTAATATTAACAGTAAAAATTGGAGATAATATTGCTTCTGGAGAAATATACTCAATTTCCACATCCAGGGGATCGCCACCCCGAATCTCTGAAACCGGCAACAATCGCACACTGGTAATTTCTACTTCCCCTGTACCAACTCTGTTTTCACTACTTTCAACTGGGGAAAATACTTTAGCTATTTGAGGAGATTGTGTCAGGCTGAGTTCCTGGTTTTCTACTCCCATATCCGCTGCATACTGAGCTGCTATCATTTTAGGATCGCCATACATTAAGATTTTACCTTCTTTTAACCAGATAGCTTCATCACAAAGTTGCTCGATTTGCCTGGGATTTTGAGAAACTAACATAATTGCACAACCAGAAGATTTAATCTCAGACATCCTTTGCAAACATTTTGCCTGAAAAGCCACATCTCCTACAGAGATAAATTCATCAATTAGTAACACTTTGGGATCGGTATGTACGGCGACTGAAAAACCCAAACGCATTTGCATCCCCGTGCTATAAGTTCGCATGGGACTATCAATAAATTGCCCCATTTCTGCAAATTCGACAATATCATCAAAGCGCCGCGCTACTTCCTGACGAGTTAAACCTGCGACTACTCCACCGACAAATACATTTTCTCGCCCCGTCAAATCTCGATGAAAACCAGCACCTAAATCCAATAAACCTCCAATTCTAGGGTTAACAATAATCTTCCCCTCGTCGGGCTTGCCAATGCCTCCTACCAGTAATAAAAGTGTAGATTTACCGGCTCCATTGCGCCCAATAACCCCTAACATTTTTCCGGGAGGGACGGTGAAACTAACATCTCGCAGCGCCCAGAAACGCGCTTCTGGATTCAAACGTCTCATGCCTGAGAGGGCGGCCTCCATAATTGTTTTGGGCTTTTTAGCACTGAATTTACTAAAACGTTTACCCAGTCCTTCGACAATAATCCCAGTATTTTTCAACTATATTTCCTCCACAAAACGATCGCTTGCTGAGTCAAAAATTCCATGACCAATAAGTATAAGTCCACTACTAATTAATGCAATGATCCCCAAAGCTACCAAATTTGGTTGTGTCCCATAAATTAGTACAGCCCGATAAGCTTCCACAATAGATACCATTGGGTTGAGGTAGTAAATCAACGCAATTTTAGGGGGTAGAGCATTTACTTGATAGAAAATGGGTGTGAGATACAAAAGCATTTGTAATAACACACCAAGTGTATGTTGTGTGTCATGGAATGTGACGTTAAAAGCAGCCAGAGGATAAGCAAGGCCTACGGTCAGAGCAAACTGTAGTAGCATCAAGAAAGGCAGAAATAAAACTACTGGCTTAAATTGTACCCCATCAATTAGTAGAAATAAAGTTAAGACTGGTAATGCTAGTAAAAAGTGAATCATTCCTGTCATCACTGTTACTACAGGTAGTATAGCAGAAGGAAATTTTGGCAATCTGATCAAAGGACGGTTCTGGAGAATCAAACCTGTTGCTTGAAAGAGTGAGGTAGAAAACCAATTCCAAACCAGTAAGCCAATAAAAACATAAGATGAATATTGGGGAACATTCATCGGCAGGATAATATTGAAGACAAAGGTAAAAACTCCTAACTGTAAAAGGGGAGCAATTAGTGTCCAAGCGATTCCTAAAACTGACCGTTTATAGAGTAACTTCATATCGCGAGATACGAGTTGCCTTAGCAAGTCATAAATATACTGCGGTCGCCATTTAAGTTGAGCTATTTGGGCGTTTATCTTAGTTACTATCACTGTTAGTTGTTAGTTGTTAGTTGTTAGTTGTTATCAGAGTATTCTCTTCCCTCTTCCCTAGTCCCTAACCCCCAGTCCCTTTTGTAGCACGTTGCTTGACAGGTATGTAAGGTGAGCTAAAACCTTCGTACTTAACACGCAAACGAGATTGCCACAAAGACCAAGGCCCAGCTAGATAGCCCACTATTTCTTTTAATAGCATCAGGATTGGATCGTCAGTCCAGCCTAATATCCGCTTAATGATTCGCGCGGCGTACCACTTAGGCATTTCCAACAGAATAGCGAATAGTGCCCGTAGGTCGCCGTCTTCGATCAAGGTTGTCAGGTGATAGGATACTCCTCCCTTACTGTAATTGTGTAATTGGCGACCTAGATCGGTCATTTCACGTCGATGCGTGTGCCAGACAAAGGCTGACGGTTCATAGACTATGGTATGACCGGCTTTCATAATTTTGTAGAAAAGATAAGTATCCTCTCCTACGCCAGATGGCATACCGGGGCCGAGGGCTTCGTCCATCAGGCCAATTTCGGGGTCGCTGAAAATACTAGCGCGGAAGGCGGAGTTAGCTGTCCCGCCAAATAGCCACGTTGGTACAGAGTGGAACCGGAAACTATCAAACCATTCTCTATTACCTTCAAATGGCTTATAACCACGCGATAAACCGCCACCGCCATAGCTTTCAAATAGGCGCTGCGATCGCGTCTGCAATTCTGCCGGTAAGACGTTACCAGTGACGGCCATGACTTCGGGACGGGCAAAGGGGGCGATTAGTTTTTCTAGCCAGTCGGGGGGGATAATTGTATCGTCGTCAGTGGTGACGACAATATCACCGGTACTGGCGGCTATGCCAGCATTCCGAGCGTAGGATGCACCCGATCGCTCTTCTGTGAGTAATTTTATATCGGGAAATTCGACCAGTACGGGGGAGGCGCTGCGGGTTTCGGGTCGGTTGTCAACGACGATAATTTCTACGGGTCTGATTTGGCGGGATGTTTGAGCAGTTAAGGAAAGCAGGCATTTTCGTAAGTCTTCGGGGCGATCGCAAGTGCCAACTACAACGGATACTGAGATATTAGCTGGAAGACCTTCTGGTTCCTGTGTTCTCACTGTTACGGCGGGTGTGTAATGCTGCATGAGAGCAGCTATGGCATCGGCTTTAAGAAAGTCTACGTTAGGGTCAGTGTCAGGTTCCAGCAGTGTCAAACCGAATTTTTCCACCAGTGCGCCCCGTAGCCTGGGAATACTAATTGATTGGTAATAATTAGCTATATCAATGTAACCGATCGCGGAGCCATCACGAGTGACAAATACGCGGGTGTTGGCGTAGTCTGTGGCATCTGCGATCGCTTCTATTGGTCGATTTAATTCAAGTACGCGCACAGCACGGCTGGCTTTTGGCTTCCTATTTGGTTGTGGTTCGGGTTTTTCTGGGGTTTTAATCAATGAGAAGCCTTTTTCAACCAGAATTGCAGCAGTTTCTTCCCTCGCTTTCAGATAGCTAATTGAACTAATGAGCCAATCTTCTATTTCTGCGAGGATTAAATCAACCGATGAAGGATTTGCTTTAAATATAGAGCGTAAAAATTTGACTAGATATGCCACTGTTTTTACTAATCCCATGCGGAAAATCGGTAGTCTTTCGTCAGGATAATTGATGGCGCTACACAAAAGGGCGGAGTAAATACCAGCATTATTTTTGCTATGCGATCGCATTTCATTGTCACTACGACACTCCTGATGGTACACTAATGCACTTGGCTCGTAGACCAAAGCGTATCCTTCTTTAATAATACGGAAAAACATTTCTAAATCGCCGTTACCTTGGACATCTATATCAACATCTAATGCAGGATTAAAATAACCAATTTCTGCAAACAGCGACCGACGAAAAGCCATATTAAATCCCGTTCCAAACCTCTCAGGAGAATGCAAAAAGGCATGAGGCATTTTACTCCTTGGTGCGATTTGATAGCGTCTACTCTCAAAACCACGACTTAAGCCACCGTTTTTTTCAAATAAGATTTGTGACTCAGTTTCGAGTTCTGCGGGTGTAACTAAACCAGTTACTGCCATCACATTTGCATCTTCAGCAAACACCTTAACTAAGGCTGTTACCCACCCGGAATCAACTAATACACCGCTATTAGTGTAAGCAATGATATCACCTTTTGCCTCTAAAATAGCTCGGTTTCTTGCCCAATCTATACCGGGACATAGTTCTCTGACATAACGTATGTCGGGGTATTGAGTGGCAATCGGCTTTTCAGCTTTACCATCAAGAGTATTATCGACTACTAGAATGTCGAGGTGGGGATAGTCGAGATGCTTTAAGGAATTGAGGGTAATAGTGAGATCGGAGATGCCATTATTAAAGCAAATTGCCACACTCACCAAAGGTAAAGGCCCTTTATACTCTGGGGGCGACAAGGTTAACAAATCCTCAAACTGCCCTATTTCCTTAGTCGCTGTAGATTTCGATAAACCATTGTACAATAACTGACTAATAATTTGATTGTTATGCTGTTCCAGAATAATTTGACTCAAGGTTTGACCCGTCACTATTCCCCCTCTGATAGGAACTTTGACATATCCAATGGGAGCATCAAAAAGACGCACTATGGCTTGTAATTCTCTATAATTTTCTAAGTTTTTAATAGTAGCAATTCCCTGGCTTAATTCAATATCTATGACTTTTATTTTATTTAACATTTATTATTCTCACTTATTAGTTGGTATTTATTTTGTCGTAATGATTTCAAAAACTAAAAACTAAAGTTTTGTTATCGCTCGCTCTGACACAGGAATATAGGGTTGACTATGACCTTCACGCTTGACGCGCAGGCGAGACTGCCATAGCGACCAAGGCCCTGGTAGATGGCTCAATGCTTCATGAAGCACTAGGTATATGGGATAATCAGTTTGACCTTTCAATCGGGATTTAATGCGCGAGGCGTGCCATAAAGGAAGATCAATTCCTAATAGTAGTAGCGATCGCAAATCTCCATCTCGTAACAAAGTTGTCAGTTGATAACTAACAATTCCTTTACTATAATTGTGCAATTGACGGCGCAAAGCAGGTAAATCCTGGCGATGTTTATGCCAAATAAAGGCTTGCGGTTCGTAGGCTACTGTATAGCCAGACTTAATTATTTTATAGAACAAATAGGTATCTTCTCCCACACCAGAAGGCATTCCCGCGCCTAAAGCTTCATCCATCAAACCAATTTCAGGATAGCTAAAAATATCGGCTCGGAAAGCAGCATTAGCCGTCGCCCCCAGTTTCCACGCCGGAACAGCGTAGCGCCAAGACCTTCTGAACCAGTCCCCCATTCCTTCAAAAGGTTTAAAACCACGCCCCAAACCGCCTTCGCCGTATTGTTCAAATAACCACTGGGGTTCTGTTTCCATTTCTATGGGTAGAACGTTACTGGTGACGGCCATGACATCTGGTCTAACAAAGGGAACCAAGAGTTTTTCCAACCAACCAGGGGGGAGTCCCACATCGTCATCTGTTGTCACTACAATGTCACCAGTGCTGGCTGTGATGCCCGTATTGCGGGCATAGGCGAGTCCTTCGCGGGGTTCTGTAATTAAGATAACGTTCTTAAATTTGGCAACTACTGGGGGTGTTAATCCTGAATCTGGATTGTTATCAACGATGATGATTTCTACTTTTCGGGGTGACTTTTGGGCGGTTAATTGGTTAAGGCAATTGTGCAAGTCATCGGGTCGGGAGTAAGTGGCTACAACTACAGATACCGAAACGTTTGCTGGTAAACTTAGAGGAGTTGGGTATTGTGTTTTTTCTGCTGGTTTGTAGTAGCTTCTCAAATAGGCGATCGCTTCTGCCGCACGAAATTGGTCGCTGATATTGCGAGTTGGATTGAGTAATTTGAGTCCAAATTTTTCACTTAATAGTTGTCGCAAATAAGTTGCGCTAATTGGTTCGTAATAGTTGGGGATGTCAAAATGTGCGATCGCCGATCCCTTCCAAGTCACAAACAGCCGCACTGAGCTATAATCTGTCACATCAGTGAGGGGATTTGTCACAGATTCCGTCAGTTCTAGGGTTCGGACTGCCCTTCCCCCTGGATATTGAGGTTTCTGTGTCAATGCTTGATTTTCCAGCGGTTCTAGGGGAGGTAAAGGGCCAAAAGTAGCTTCAATTTCAGCGGCAATTTTGCGTGCTTTTTGATAAGTTGTCAAACCTATTGCAGAACCCCATAGTTCAGCTAAAACTAGATCGTGAGGTAATTTAGTAGCCTTCATTAATAACAGAAACAAACTGCGTAAATGCCACCACCTTAGTAGCCAAAATGTTACTTTCAACAAAGATAAACCTTCGTCTGGATAGGCAATAGCTTCGCGCAGAAAAAACGCAAAACAACCGCCATTATTTTTAAGTTGTAATTTCAACTTTTTATATTCTCGTCTGTGGCGATGTTTGACTAAGGCATTGGGTTCATAAATTAACAGATATCCTTCTTTCAGCGTGCGGAAAAATATTTCTAAATCCTCGCCACCATTAGTTATCGTCCCTACACCTAATGCCGGATCGAAATAGCCAATTTGGGCAAACAGCGATCGCCGAAATGCCATATTTGCGCCTGTACCGACTATCCAAGGAGTTGAGATAAACGACCAGGGTAACTTTTGGCCGCGACTAATTTGATATCTTTTTGTCTCGAAACCCCGACCAAAACCACCATTTTTTTCAAATAGAACTTGGGCTTCAGTTTCCAGTTCATAAGAGACGACTAAACCAGTAACAGCCATTACTTGCGGTTCTTCAGCAAAGACTTGGGCTAGGGATTTTACCCAACCCGAATCGACAATTACATCATCATCCGTGTATGCAATAATTTCACCTTTCGCTTCAATAATTGCTCGGTTTCTTGCCCACCCTAAGCCCGGTCTTGGTTCTATAACATAGCGTACTTGGGAATATTTATTTTTTATGAGTTGCTTGGTAGCATCTGATGTAGGGGCGTTGTCTATTACTAATAAATCGAGGTAGGGATAATTGAGATTGACTAGACTATTAAGACATAATTCTAAATCGGCGGTGCGATTGCGGGTACAAACTGCGACTGTAACTAAAGGCCAATCTACCCTCCACTTGAGAGGAGGTAAATCTAATAAATCCTCAAATTTCCATCCTGTCGGGGGGGGTGTCTTAAAGAGTCCTTTCTCTAAAAGATGAATAATAATTTTTTGATGGTACTGTTCTAGAATAAGTTTGCTGATAGTGTTAGCGCTGACTTGTCCTGCTGTCACGGGCGCACTGACATACCCGATTGGTCTACCATGTAGACGTACCAATGCTTGCAATCCCATAAACCCGTCCAAATTCTCAATAGTAACGAGGGGATGGCTCAACTCAATGTCTATTACCTTGATTGGATAAAGCACGTAGCTGATACTCCTGGGATAGAGGCTTGCAATTTGATTATATAGCAGTTTTCAATTGGGTAGCTACTACCAACATAAGCGATTTCACATTTAAGTTGCTTCTTAAGCGCAGCAAAAAAGTAACGTGACAACGGAGTACTGGCAAAGTCAATGTCATGGGAGCTGTGAGATTTTATAACCGCAAAAAAATTGTTAGATGGATCTTAAACTTTTTCTACAAATATGGACTATACCTTATAAAATCAGAACTGAAGGATATAAAGATTAATAAAAGGTTAAAAGTTTAAGGAATGATTAATTAAATAAAAATAGTGCAAACTACTCGAAACAGACTTAAAATAAAGTTAAAGATAATTGTCATAGCACGTCTATTTTGTCTATAATACCTAGACCCAGCTATCCCTTATTTCAGGAATATTAAGGATAGTTTGTGAAAATAAAGCACATTTAAGTGCTTCGTTACTTACGTGCTTAGGATATCTATCCTACTCCAAGTCATATTGTCATACATCCTTAGTTTTAACTCCCATTAATTTATGCTAAACACTTCCACCAGCATCGAAAAGTTAGTTACACCCCTGCCAGAGACTTCCAGGCAAGACCTCCGGTTAGACTCAACTATTCAAGAGCTTCCGCTTTACAACTTTCAGGTTAAACCCACCGATTTAGGGATGAAAGTAGCTCAAATGTTTGAAGCTTACCCCCTCTTACCAGGAGTTATTTTGACCGACCAAAATCATTTTATCGGTATGATTTCTCGGCGGCGGTTTCTCGAATATATCAGCCGTCCTTTTGGACGAGAACTATTTTTGAAGCGACCTTTAAAGTCCTTATATCGGTTTGCTCAGACTGATACTTTAATCTTTCCTAGCGATACATTAATAGTAGATGCAGCTCGTCGTTCCTTACAGCGATCGCAAGAACTCCTTTACGAACCAATTGTAGTACAACATCCGCCTCAAGTTTACCGAATGTTGGACGTACATGAACTACTCGTCGCTCAATCTTACATTCATGAATTCGCCACTAAGTTGCTACGACAACAAACCCAAGCTCAAATGATTCAAACAGAAAAACTGGCGAGTTTAGGGCAAATGGTAGCTGGAGTAGCGCACGAAATTAGAAATCCCCTTACTTGCATTTTAGGAAATTTAGGTTTTTTGAAAAACTACTCTGAAGACCTCCTGCGGTTGCTGTCTGCTTATGATGTAGAAATTGCTAACCCCAGCCAAAAGATTGAGGAAATTAAACAAGAGATAGAATTTCAATTCTTACAAGAAGATTTGCCAGAAATCCTTCAAAGTATGAAAATAGGAGCAGATCGATTAAATGAACTTGTTACTAGCCTCCGCAGTTTTTCTCACATGGACGGGGGAAAACGTAAGGAAGCTAACATTCACGAATGTATCGACAGTACGCTTTTGATTCTGAAAAATCGACTTAAACACAGCATTAAAGTAGTTAAAAACTATGGAGTTTTACCTGCAATTAGCTGTTATTCAGGTCAGCTCAGCCAAGTTTTTATGAACTTAATTAGCAATGCAATTGACGCTCTGGAAGAAGTACAGGATGAAGGAAAAGAATCGCGAGCGATCAAAATTGAAACTGAGCTAATAGAAAGTCTTGAGGGAGACTGCGTGAATTCTGAATTAATTTTCAACCATGCCATCGCTCGGAAAGAAGAGGTAAAATCTTTATCAGTGGTCAGCAATCACCACGAATTGAGCGATGAGGAAAAGGAAGAAAATATAAAAAATGACTCTTGGATAGCAATCAGAATTTCTGACAATGGCCCAGGAATTCCTCCAGAAATTCAGCGCCGAATTTTTGAGATGTTTTTTACTACTAAACCTGTAGGTAAAGGCACGGGTTTAGGTTTAGCAATCACTCATCAGATTGTAACTGAAAAGCACAAGGGAAAATTGAACTTGCACTCTACTCCGGGTACGGGAACTGAATTTGAAATTTTGTTACCTTTGGTTTATGACTGAATTTTGCTTTCCCTTCAAGGATGTAAAAATAGTCAACCCAGCAGAAGCCAGACGGCTGTTTGAGCAAGCCAATCATTTTTGGTTTGAAGAAGGATGCTATCACCAACTTTTACCGCTTTATCTAGAAGCCCTCAAAAATCCACTCTCTTCCTTTTTTAAACTTCTTCATCAACAACCAGCCCCCCTTTTGTCAACATTTTATGGAGATCCAAAATGCTCATCATCTTTTCACGATAAGAAGCTGTACCTCGTAAGTATTCATCATTAGCCGAATGCAAAGCAGCAGGAACAGTCGTAATTTCTGAGGTATTTAAGTACATCACATCCAGAACTTCATCAGCCACGATACCAGCAACTAAATCAGCTATTTGTATCACGATGGCTTTTGATAGAGGATCTGCGCTCGCGATTGGTATATTTAAAACACTGCGAATGTCAATTAACGTTACAATTTCTCCTCGCAAATTCATGTTACCCACAATATAATCTGGAGTGCAGGGAATGGGCGTAACTTTTCGTATATCTGTAAACTCCCGTACTACTTCTAAATTTAGTCCAAAGTATTCACCATTCAAAGCAATAACTGCCAGCGGAAACGTACTGGCAGTGAAATCACGATCGTCTTCTTTTCGCCTTAAATTATTAGCTCTTTGCCGAAAAATCGCTTTTTCTTGGGGCGTAGCATTGGGGCAGAAAACTGGCATTTCTAGGAAATAACTCGAATCTTCGCTTACAAGGTCTTGATCGGTTCCTTCTTCTAAACTTTTTCTTTGCACATCCTTTATTTGCTGAATGACCTCTTTTTTTTTCTGAGAGTAGCTAATTACAATTTCAGGATTAAGCAGCATCACAATATCGGCTTCAATTTGGGCAATTCCAGTTACAAAATGGTGGGATTGATTTGTATTCTCGCGCCCGTAATATAGCTGTGTTTTTATTACTTCAGTTGAGATATTTTCTACTTCCTGAACTTGGTTGACAATAATCCCAACTCTAAATCCTTGATGCTCTATAACAATCGTACTATCTGTCAAACAGTATTCTTGAGAATGGTATCCGAAGCGAAGATTGAGATCCATCACAGGCAAAATTTCGCCCCGTAGGTTAATCACGCCAACAATATCGCGGGGGGCTTCTGCAATTGGTGTCAACTCTGGTAGAAAGAAAATTTCCTGAACAGCAGCGGCTTCTATACCGTAAAGAGAACTGTTTTGTCGGAAAATAAGATAGGGTTGAGTTTTCATATTTAATAGTTAAATTTATTGAATAGATAGTTTTACCAAGATTGCTTTGACATATTTTAGTAATTCACTAGCTGTAATTTTACCCTGCTGTTCTATTAAAGTATCGGGGGGTAAAGTTTTGAGAAGTTCACAAGAGGTTGCATACATTTTTTTTGCTCTTTTAACATTCCCTTCTCCAGCGTAAATATTACCTAGATCGAGATATGCAGAGATGAAGGATGGACAAAGATAAATAATTTTTTTTAACAAATTTTTAGCTGCTTCTACGTCTCCATTTTCTTCAGCGATATGAGCGAGTAAGTGATAAGGAAATACTGATAAAGAATCCACTTGTATAGCTTGGTGACAGTAATTAATTGCCTGCTCATATTTACCTAAATTTGCATAAATCTCAGCTAGCAAGTAATAAGCTTTAAAATTATGAGGATACAGATCAATAACTTGTTCTGCCTTTTTAATTGCCTCAAAATAAGTTTTATTCTTGCAAAAAGCTTCTGCCTCTTGAAGAAGATTGATACCTGCTCTCTGCCGCTCTTTTTCCACTGTTAATGAAGATGAAATCTGTCTGGTATTAACAGTATTATTTTCTTCAGGTTTCCCATCGCTACTCCGCAAAATATTATCAACAAGTTCGCGAACTTTTAGCGGTTTTGGGGTTTCCGTTGTATTGCTAATTGGAAATAGGACTGGCATTTGCAGCGTTGGTGATAAAAGTGAATCTTCTCCTAGTGGAGACACTCTCGGCTCAAGTTTAGCTGTAGGTTTAATCTCGGTTTCTGCTAGCTTTTCAGGAGCAGAGCTGTTAGGATCTAATCCTACCAACTCTTGCTGAGAGTTATTAGTAGCTTCGCCGATATTATAAATGTATGGTGGCATTCGAGAAACTTCTTTTTGACCTACCTCACTACGCTGATAAATCACTGATTCTGGAAAAATAATTGCTCGGAATTGATCGAGAACTTGACCGTGAAGTTCGGCATGGCTTGTCATTAAATATCCCCCTGCTCTCAGCGTATTGTAAAACTTTTTTAGGACAAGAGCAATGTACTGTGCTTCAAAATAAACAAACACATTTCTACAAAGTATCAAATCCATATTGTTAATATCATCAGATATATTGGGATACTCATCTTTTACTAAATTTCCATATCTGAACTTTACATTTTTAACCAGTTTTTGTTCAATGATCCATTCATTTTTATGCTGATTGAAATACTGTTGCTGGAGTCCGGGATTAACAAGACGAAACGACCAAGGGCTATAAATTCCCTGTTTTGCTTTTTCCAGGGCTTCTTCATTAATATCTGTTCCTAAAATTAGGATATTCCAATTCTCCCAATCGGGAAGAAGTTTTTCAAGGAGAATGGCTAAAGAATATGCCTCTTCCCCTGTTGAGCATCCAGCGCTCCAAATTCTGAGAGAAGGGTTCAAACCAGAAGCTTCTTTGAGTTGATTTTTATATTCTATTATTTGGGGTAAAATAACTTTTTCTAATAGTTTAAATTGCCCTACATCGCGCAGAAAATAACTCTCAGTTGTGGTTAAAAGGACGATTAGTTTCCGCCATTCTTTTTGACTTTGTTCCGTATCTGCTTCTAAAAGTTGATAATACTTTTCTGGTATAGATAAATTAAGGTTTTTCATCCGCAGAACAATCTTCTGAGATAAGGCTGTCCGATCTTGGGGGCGGATATGCAAACCTAGATTATTAGCAATTAATTGTATAAATAATTCTAAATGTCTATCATTCATGCTTGATGACTCTCAGTTTCATACTTGCTCTGTCTTAATATAGCATTTCCATTAGGTAGCTACCGCTTTTAATTAGCCATTAGCCATTACCCATTAGCAAACTTGACATTCTTAATTGCTGAAAGTCGATTTGTAGCATTCACTTCCCTAAACCAGGGGTATCTGAATCCAGAACTCTGCACCCTTTCCTGGTTCTGAGATACACTTGAGGATACCACCATGTTTTTCAACAATAATGTGGTGAGAAATTGATAGTCCAAGTCCCGTTCCCTTACCCACTGGTTTAGTAGTGAAGAATGGGTCAAATGAACGATTGATGACTGGTTCTGCCATTCCTGGGCCGTTATCAGAGATCCGAATCACTGCAAATTTACCAGCGGCTATTGGTGACAAAGAGCTGTCGTCACCTTCTCCATTCATCACCTCTGTGCGGATAGTGATAATACGAGGAGCGGGTTGGTTTTCTAAAGCATCAATAGCATTGCTAATAATATTCATAAATACTTGATTTAGTTGACCAGCACAGCATTCAACTAAGGGGAGATTCCCATATTCTTTGATAATTTTAACGTTCAAATTTCCCCCATATAAATTGAACCTATGTTGTAGAATCAGCAGGGTACTATCTATGCCTTCATGAATATCCACTGGTTTTTTATCCGACTCGTCAAGGCGAGAGAAATTTCGCAAAGACATCACAATCTGACGAATCCTGTCAGTGCCTAGCTTCATTGAAGAGATCAGTTTTGGCAAATCTGCCGTGAGAAATTCTAAGTCAATAGAATCGGCTTTTTCCTGAAGTTCTGGGTCTGGATTCGGGGAATATTTTTGATAAAGGTGCAATAAATCTAGCAGGTCTTTAATGTAGTCAATCGCATAAGTTAGGTTGCCAGAAATAAAGTTGATTGGGTTGTTAATTTCATGGGCAACTCCGGCAACCATACTACCTAAAGAAGACATTTTTTCGGTTTGAATTAGTTGTGTTTGAGTTGCCTGCAATTTATGCAAAGTTTCAGCAATCTGTTGAGCTTGAGTTTGGGCAGTTTCAGCACTATCTCGTGCTTGGGCGTAGAGTTCAGCTTGGTCGATCGCGATCGCTAATTGATCTGCAACTGCTCGTAGTAATTCTACCTCGGAATCGCTCCAAGGTCGAAGTTTTGCTGAACTATCTGCAAATTCTGCTCCTATTTCATAGTCGCTCTTGGGTGGATTATACATACCGCAGCTAAATGCTCCGATCGCACCAGAATGCGTCTGAATTGGCAGTGCTAATATGGAAGCGTAGCCCCAAGACATCAAAAATCGCCGCATCACAGGTTCTTCAAAACCTGCAACATCATCCAGTCGGATGATTTCTAGGCTTAATAGTTTTTCAGTGAAAGCACCAACTTTTTCCACAGGATAACTACCGAGAAGTGTTGGCAAGCCGGGATTCGTCGCTTCTTTAACTACTTCCCAATAGGAGTTTTGAGATTTGAGATTGCTTCCTTGCACTCGCAATGCCAAACCCTGTGGGTAGACTACGCCAGCCTGGTTTTGAGAAATTGCTTCACTTTGCTTTAGTTTGCTTCCTTTCTCGTAAGACTTCCTTGTTCGCAACCCTTCGTCGCGCCTGGTAACACTGTGAGGTTTTGAAAGATTGTTTTGTCCCTGATAATACTCCGCAGTTTTGCGAAATTGCTTCAGTTTGCTTTCTTCATCCCAAGGCTTTGCACCTTGTACCTCTAAACTCTGCGGGTAGGCTTCGCCAACACGGTTTTGAGTTAAAAATGTCAGCTCAGAATTAAAACTATAATTGGCTGAACTCTCTCTATTTGTGGATTCACTTTTAATTGTTAATTCTTCATTGTTAATCACCTCTGGTCTGTACCACATGAATAGACACCAGTCGAGTTGCAAAAGACTCTGAATTTCTTGTACTGCTGTTTCTAGAATTGTATCCAGTTCTAAGGAGTTACGGATCTGGCTAGCGAGTCTAAATAGTAAAGATTCTCTACCTGCCCACGATCGCGCGCGGTCAATTGCTATGGCGATCGCATTTGCAGCCCAACCTAGTACAGCCCGCCCACGTTCAGTCACAACTTGAGTGCAAACCACCACTACCCCTACCAAGTGCTCTTCTACAATCAGCGGATAGCCAGCTAAGGTTTCGTTTTCTTGAGCGGGTATGATGTAAGGCTGTCGATGTTGAGCAACAAACCCGATCGTCGAGATCCCAAAAGGAATACGGTCAGAAAATTCTGCGGTGGGAGGTTGTTGGCCCACAAAGGCTTGCAGTTCCAGCAAGCGCGTTGCTCTGTTAAATATCCAGATGCCGACAAAATTAGCATCGAAGGCGTGCATTATTCTCTGGGTGCAGCGGTTGAGAATTTCTGGCAAAGTGGTACTCTGGGCGATCGCAATCCCAATTTCCGACTCCAGTATGGAAAGGCGATCTTGAGTTTGGGAACCTGCGGGTAGAATTTGTGGACTCAACTCTCTTTCCCTCGATAGTTGTGCCTCTTGGCTGCAAGTTTCCCCATCTGCGATCGCGACTTCCGGCTCTGTTTCTGTTTTTTCCCTTAGTAAAAATTTCTCTTGAGTCTGTTGATTTAGTTTACTTTCAGCGCGATCGCCTTCCCTCAAGACATTGGTAATATCTGTCACCGTCGTGACTTGAAACTGTCGGTTATCTTCCCTGACGAAAGGGGCCCTTGTCACCCAGACATCGCGCCTCTTGCCATCTTTGGTGATAATTTGCCCACAACCCGCGCCTTCTGAAGACCCAGCAATCAAAGTATCCTGTAACTTTTTGGGTTGCTTCAGAGCGATCGCGCAGCCCGAAGTACTAACACCATTGGATTTTGGATTCTCGCCGAGCAATTCCGCCGCCGACCAACCGCAAAGCAGAATATAAGCGGGGTTGACCTGAACAAACTGCCCTTCCTCATCTGTTACACAGATGCCAATTCCTGCTATGTCCCAGATCGGCGGAATCATACTTTCCATAGAATGTCAAGTTTAAATCAAAAAAATTCAATCGCCACCTGCACCCGCTTCTGGAACACCAACTTTAGCGAGGGGTGTTACCCCTCAATCTAATATTTAATATCAATAACATTTACAGCTACTTTTGTCCAGGAAACGGGGGTTGCGTCTTGCTGATGTCAAAGGGAAGATGGATTGTCAATAAACTGTGCCTTCCCTGCTTTTCCACCTTGTAGAGCATAGTTTGCGTATCTTCAGGATTCGCTTGCGGCACTCGGAGGATTTGACTAGGTGAAAAGGCGAGTAGTTTACCTTGATGATTGAAAAGCCGAATGTAGTATGTACTGCGATCGCTAATTCGGCGTTGCTGAATCAAGGCATGATAAACTTATTGTGCGATCGCAGACAAGCGAAAATGATTTCTTTGATTTTGATACGGAACTGGAACATCTGCAAATTTTAGATAGTGAATTAGTAACTGAATTGAATATCTTAGCATTTGTTCAGATTTAGAATAACAAAGACTTTTTCGTTTTAGGCGAGCCAAATAATGCCTTAATCTTGTATTTTCACCCTCAACTCTTATCATATATGTTTTGCTAATAATCTGATCTCCATCGGGAATAAACTTAGGGTAAACTTTCCATCCATCGGTCACATAAAAATGGCATTTCCATTTATTAACAATCTCCCATAGTGGTTCAAAGGTTCTGGCACTATGGTCGCCTAAAACCCATCCTAGAATACCTGGTTGAAAATGGTCTACTGCTGTCCATAACCAGGTTTTATTTTTTTTGAGCCAACAAATGTTTCTAATTCATCTAATTCTCCCACTTGTGGAGTTATTTCTGGCTCATAAAAATCTGGCAAGAGTTTTCCTACTTGTTTGACCCAATTAATGATTGTCGTATGATGCACATTTTTGACTCTCCCAATTGCTCGAAAACCCAGGCCATTGACATACATTTTGAGACATTCAGGACATTGCATAAGCTCTGCGTTTTGTGAAGTGTTATTTTTGGGCGATCTCACTCTCAAATCATCATACCCTAATTCACCAACGCCAAAATCCAGTAGGGGCAATTCATCAATTACCCCTACTTGTCCTAAACGTTCAAGCCGGATAAATCCGCAAACGACGGTTAGGTTCTTCGCCAAAACTGTGAGACTTCAGGTGATAGTGCTCAACAAGTTCATGTTGCATCTTACGAACGTGGGAAGAACGGGGTAAAAGTTCCACCGGTTGACCCTTGGGAATCACAATTTGCTCAACAGCTAAACGGGTTTCTTCCAAAGCTTCGATCTCGTCAGAAGAACCGCTATGAGCAAATAAACCCAAATCTGCCATTTCCGGGGTTCCGGGGTCATCCATATCTAACAACCGCCGCAAAGCTCTTGCTACTAGAGGCAAAGTCCCCGCTTTAATCGTGTGCAAAGGAACTTGGCGAGTTTTCGCTAAATGGCGGAGTTTTGACTGGTTGCGGACATTCGATCGCAAGGCCAACACCACATCCGCACTATCAATATCCTTCGTCAGCACCACAGGCAGATTCAGCGTTGCAATCACCTGTTCCAACTGATGACGCGGAATCCCATAAGGATAGATGTGCAGTGGTAAATCCTCACCATTCGGCCCAGCATTTCTGGAATAACGACCCTCTGGTAAAACTGGATCTACCGATAGCGACTCATCAAGCAATTGCTCAAAATACCTTGCCTCTGAAAGTTGCGCGGGTTTAGCAGCAAATTGCTCTTTCGGGGGCGGCAGTGGGATCATTTTCCCAGAACCGCGCCATCCTTGGGCTTCTGGAAATGTCGTTTTCCCCGACCCGAAAGACGATGCTCCCACGACTCCTGCTGGATTGGTAGGCACTGCTGCCATCTCCTGGCTAACAATCACTTCGCCAGAATCTCCAATACTTCTGACTTGCAAGTTTGGCTGTCGTCCTCGTAGCAGAATATCAACAGTTTCAGAAACGTGCTCGTGGATGACCCAACGCTGTCTTTCCAGCATTTCCACCGCAATCTCAAAAGTAGGTGGTGCTTTGCGTTCCAAAACCGTCTTCTGAGAACCCCTGCGCCGCGCCTCGTCATCTCCCAGCGTCACCGCCTGAATACCGCCGATTAAATCAGCTAGAGTCGGGTTTTTTACCAAGTTTTCCAGGCGGTTGCCATGAGCAGTTCCTACTAACTGTACTCCCCGTTCTGCGATCGTTCGTGCGGCTAATGCTTCTAGTTCCGTGCCGATTTCATCAATCACAATCACTTCCGGCATATGGTTTTCCACTGCCTCGATCATGACTTGGTGCTGAAATTCAGGGTGGGAAACTTGCATCCTCCGAGCACGACCGATCGCCGGGTGAGGGATATCTCCATCCCCAGCAATTTCGTTAGAGGTGTCGATGATTACTACTCGTTTCTCCAAGTCGTCGGCTAACACGCGGGCAATTTCTCGCAGGGCCGTTGTTTTACCGACTCCAGGGCGACCGAGTAGCAAAATTGACTGGCCCGTTTCCACCAAATCGCGGATTAAGCCGATTGTGCCAAAGACAGCGCGACCCACCCTTAAGGTCAGACCGATTACTTCGCCAGTGCGATTACGGATAGCGCTGATCCGGTGCAGAGTTTGCTCGATCCCAGCTCGGTTGTCCCCACCAAAGTCACCTACTCGCTGAATGCAATGGTTCAGGCTTTCTTTGGAAACAAGGGTTTCGGAAAGGTATTCAGCTTTAGATGGAAAGCGAGCTTCTGGGCGGCGACCGAGATCCATGACAATTTCAATGAGTCTGTCTCGCTGCGGATGTTGCTTTATTGGCCGCCGAATTTCTTCTGGGACAATATCTAGTAATTTGTTGAGGTCGTCTGTAATCTGCATTCGCCTCGATACTATTAGTTGCTAGTTGCTAGTTGTTAGTTAATGGTTAACTGTTAACCGTTAACAGTTAACCAATTCCCTTAATTTGTGAAACTAAGGAATGAGCTAAACTTACAGCTTGCCAGAGCAGGTTGGGTTCGGCTTCGAGCGTAGCTGCAAGAGGTATTTGAGCTGTGAGGGCTGGCGGTGCGTTCTTGCCAGGAATAGCCTTGGCTCTTTCTATTTGCCTTGTTTCTAACTGTTCCAAGATTGGTGACAGCAAGACGCGGGCATAACTACCGTAAGCTACACCTGCAATGTAGGTTTTGGAATTGGGGATTTGGGGTTTGGGATTGTGAATTTGGTTTACAGATTCTGGAGCTGATTCTGTATTTCCCGATTCCAAATCGAAAGTCGGCAATCTCACATTCACGAGTCCAGCAGCTTTTAATTTGCTAACGGTGCGATCGTTCGTTCCGCCTGCAAGTTGTACGTATCCTGGTAATTTAGCTGCTAATACTTTCTCGCCGAGTTTAATGGCGGCTCTAGTCGCTCCTGCCCCAATGTCTCCGCTCATTGGCCGACCATCAGTTTGCCAAATTAGGGGACAAGGAAGGGGGGAAACTATGTTATAGAGTGTCCGTAGGTAGTCGATTAAACCTTCTCCGTCGGGGCAGCTAATGGCGATCAGTTGGAGTTGGGAGATATGGGGGGATATGCTAGACCAGAGCCGCGCAAAGTCTTTTTCTCTCCCTATTTGAGTGTGAATTTCTATTGCGTCTGCACCGGCTTGCAACACTAAAGGCGCGATCGCAGCGGGTGCGGATACGTAAGAACGAGTGAAAATTAGCTGGCTGGGGCAAATCGGGAGACATCGACCGCAACCATAGCATCGCTGGTCAAGAACGCCTGAGAACTCCGCGCCACTATCTTCAAAGACAATGGCAACGGCCGGACAAACTTTTTCACAGGGCCGCCAGCAATCCGTGGGACAATGAGCTGGGTTGAATTCGGCTTTGCGAAAATGCGGGTCTTCGCCATCGTTTAAGCTCACCATTAGCAGGGGTAAACCTTGAAACCCAAAATTTCGGGTGCGGGCCTCGGTTCCTAGATAGGAGGACACTTGTAGGGCCGATCGCGCCGCTGCGATCGCGGCGGGGTCTGCGGCCACGTCGATACAGTCAGCGCCCGCTAGGGTGTAAGCCAAGGTTAGATTCCGAACCGCAGGCAAATGTTGGTAACTGGCTCCGCAAATCAATTTGAACCAGTGGCCGTCTTGCAGTGAATTTAGAGGATGGTAGCGATCTATCACCCTTATATGCTAATGCTTTGTGCAAAAATTTGGGAGAACTCTAGCAACTAAAGTTGTTAATTAGGACTTACACACCCAACCACAGAAACCGGGTTTTTTGAGGAAAATACTTCGCCCGTACCCACATACGATCTCAAAAACCCGGTTTCTAGGGCCATGAGCGTAAGTCCTGTTTTAGGATTGCCGTAGCGATCGATGTCCCACCGCTGTTGGGCGCAGTTAAGGATACCCCACTTGACGGGGGCGTTACAGTTCCTGGCAAACTAAGCGTAAGTGGTCTGCAACTTCTTGGTTGATACCTAATTTACGGTTTCTACGATCTTAGTTTGTACTTGCAGCCAGACGATAAAAGTAGTTCCTTTTTTGATATCATTCTTTCTAATTCCCACAGGCAACCACTCTGGTTTGATAGGGGAAAATGCTTGTATTTTACCTTGCATTTGGTGGACTAAATCTTGGGCGATCGCTAAACCCAATCCCGTACCTGGAATCTCTGTCTGTGCCTTTTCTCCCCGGTAGTGCCGCTCAAACAAATGCTCTAAATCTTGTGGTGGAATCCCCGAACCACTATCACTAATTCCAATGCCAACTAAGGGCGAATTAGCTATAGATAATTTGGGGTTTTGATTATTTCTGTCTTCTACTTTGACTTTAATATAAATCTGTCTTCCAGCCTGAGTATATTTCAAGGCATTATCAAGTAAATTACTCAAAACTTCCCGCAAGGCTTTGGCGTTAGCTTGCACTAGGGGTAAATTATTGGGAATCTCTGCTTGTAGTTTTAAGTGGCGTTCATCTGCGATCGCACGAGCTGACTCTAACAGGGGATTTAAAACTTCGGCAACGGAACAAGGCTCCGAAAAATTAGCCGCAGGTAATAGCTCAACAGCGGGAAACTCTGAAATTTCAACCAGGCGAGAGTTTTGAATCTTTTCGCTTTTGCTTGTTGGCTCCAATTGGCTCGGTAGTATCAAATTTTTCTCGCCGATGTCAACAGTGCGATCGATCTGTTGTAGCAACTCCGAAAGGCGATCGCTCTCGCGAACAATGCTGACGGCTACTTCTCGATTTTTGTCTTCTACCAATAACCGTTTCATCAACAGCTTACCAAATGTTCGCAAGGCTGTCAGCGGACTTTTAAACTGGTGTAGCAAGTTGTGCATCGTATCGTACTGCTGAAGTTGTAGCTGCTGCTGTTGGCCCGCTTGCTGCTGCATCCACTGCGATCGTTGATCTAAAACGCAGGCGATCGCTAAACTATGAGCAATTCGCTGCATCTGAGCTTCTTCCCGTTCATTCCAAGATCTGTCTTTCCGACCGCTGACAAGCAAGCCCATCATTACCCCTTCGTGTAGCAAAGGTAGCACAATTTGAGGCTGCTGCCAATCATTTTCCTGACGTTCCTCTCGCTCAGAGTTACAGTCAACACCTTCAAGGTAATCTGGGGCGATCGCAGGTATCGCTGGTAGTTTCTTTACGGGAATTTCTGGAGAGAGCAACCGGGGAGTCGGGTTAACCGCCTCCATTTCTTGTTGCGACCACAGCGTCCAACCCTGATTTTCTTCCCACTCCACAGATGTTTCAGGGTAAGCCACGATGGGAATTAGCTTCGCCGCACCCCCAGAAGCCAATTCTTCTGTCAAGTAGACTACACTAAAGGTAGCCCCCAAACTGGCGATTAACCCTACCTGCGATCGGCAAAGGGTGACAAATTCAGAACTGGCAGGCATTAACATGAGGGCAGCATTAAGAGATATAACAAAAATTATAAGTATGTAACAGCTCACAGGCCATAAGTAACAAGTTAGAGATTTTCTCGCCTGATTTTCTCAGCCATCGCTGACCTAAAATCAGGAGTAGAGGTAGCCTCTAAAAACTGAAAGGCTTGGATTGTCTGGGGTAGGGTCGGAAAAATCTGTACAATTCCCTTTTTTGTGCTTTGTAACAATATTAAAATTGTATCGATATATTAAAAAAAGTTGAAGTTTGGAGCCAGAAAGGATATAATTCCCTCGGATTTGGTAGCTATAACTACACCCGTCTGTTCACAGAGGAGGTAAAGAAATTGGCCAGGAGACGCAAGCGCAAAAGCCGCCGCAGACAAGAAGGACGCCGTATTCTTGAGTGTGTGCCTCAATATAGCATCGAAAGCGGCGAAGATAAACCAGTAACGGCAGCCCGTAAATTCATCCATGCTGAGGGGATCGTCCCTCCAGCCTTGCTGTTGGTCAAGAGAAACGAGCATACCACAGATAGATACTTCTGGGCTGAAAAGGGTCTTTTCGGAGCGCAATACGTCGAAGAGAACCATTTCCTATTCCCCAGTTTAAAAATGATGATGGAAGCGGCTCTAGAAAAAACTGCTGTGGGGGTAACGGGTCGCGCTTAGCTGAACTCAAAGGATTAGCTGCAACCTTAAACCTTTGTCTGGGGGGTAGGGGATTTGTTATTGATTTATTGAGTGCCCACTGAGTTTCAAGCGAACATTCCTCTTAGGGAATAGTATCAGGAGCGTTTCGCGAGTTTAACAGTTGGCACTCACAATATCATAAATCCTCTTGCCACTGAGAGGAGATGGTAACTTTTAGATTAATTAACCATCGGCTTGCATAGTCCTGAGCAGTCTATACCCGCAAAGCAAATATTCCAACATCAAGCTGTTTAATCCGCCGCCTTCAAGCCTAGAGCTTTTTGCATAGCGGCTAATTCGTCGCGGTGAGCTCTGACTGTAATTAAACTCTGAGTTTGGTTTCCTTCCAGAGTTAATCCTTCGAGTTTAAGCGAGACTTGTTCAGAGCGTCCAGCTTTTTTCCAGTAAAATATTCCCGCTAGGGGCGATACCAGCACCAACAGCAGGAAAATGCCCCCTTTAGCAGGAACTAACATCGATAAAACCAAGCCCAGGCAAAGCATCCCTACGGCACTCAACATCGTTAAAAAAATAGCCAGAAACAAACTAGGGCGAACCAAGCCTTCAAAAGTAACTTGATGGCTAGGAGCATCTACGGTGGCGACCCGGTACGATCTTTGGGAAAAATATGCTTTCAACTCATTTGCCAGAACATCTTCAGCTTGCTCAGACACGAGTTTAACTTGTTCTGTTCGGTCTTTGACTGAAGCCTTGATGAAGAAAAACAAACCTACAGCCAACAGCAGCGTCAGCAAAAATGTTGAGGAAAGAACGGCAGTATTCATCTCGGAGGAGCGCTTTTAATGGAAATTGTCTCCTCCTACTTTACATAAATTTAGCGGTTTAGCTTGCGCGATCGCCAAGGAGCAGATCGCGCAAGTAGGTCAAATAATGGCCTATAGGGTTGTGCATCAAACGTAAGAGGGCACTAACCCATTTGGCCAGATTCTAAGTTCCGGTGTCGGTGTTGAGACAGACCATTCCCCTGACCTGTATACTCGTGCCAAAGCCGAGCGAGGTCTTGAGATTGATGCCGCCATTCCGGGAATATTTGATACATCCGCCGGGGGCGTCCGCGCCCTTCTACTTTTTTCCAGTAACCTGCAATTACCCCTTCATCTTCAAGGAATTTAAGAGCGCTGTAGAGAACTGTGTCAGAAAGTCGGTAGATTGGGAATTCCCTTTCTAGTTGCCCGATCAGCTCAGTTCCGTAAGAATCTCCGTGCAATAAGACGGAGAGAATATAGCACACTGCTAGTTCCTTGTTGAGATACACAGGGGGAGGGTCTTGAAAAAATTGATAGATATTCTCAAATTTCATTTGACTAGCCCTGTAACTATCCCCTCCAATCTATCGCGCCCAACAGAAGGAATTACTAACATCTTAGGTTTAACGGCTCAACCAATATGGGAAAGAACCTAATTTCCTCGCTCAAAGTCAGAAAATCTATATCTAAGGATGTAAGGGTTTCACGGAATCTGCGATGTGGACAGAAATTGTAGAGGGTATTGGCACTCGACCTAGTTTCAAGGTAGGGGGGAGCGGTAGCTGAGCATTAGCGAACGCAGCACTAAGTAGAAGGAAGAAGGAAGAAGGAAGAAAAATTTAGTTATCTAGGAGAGAAGGATTTAGTTATCTAGGAGAGAAGGAAGAATGTTTATACAGTCAGCTTTTTAGCCATCCCGATCTTATGTTTAATTAGGTGGATTTACTTAACGGTGTGGGAATATTTAGTCCTTGTTTCCTACTCTGGTGGAGATTACAAATGCGATCGCCAAGCCTCAGTAGTATGTCGGATGGATATCTAAGCCTATTAAGTTAGATTTAATTCTTGGAGAGCAGGTAAAAAGTTTTTATTTTCATGACTAGGACGCGAAAGTTTTATCAGAGCAAACCGTTGTAGTGGAGTTAGCAAAGCCCATTTCTCAACAGTTAGTTGAACACCTATTTCTTGGGCTTTTTCCTGAACTGTGTCGGGTATATTTACAGCATCCATCCAAGCTGGATTGGGCTCTACTACTAAATCGGTTGCAGGGCTATTCGTATATTTAATAATCAGCTTTTGTAGTCCTTCTCGGTAAACTTGAATTTCCTCTGGTTCGCTGCAACTTTTTTCTACTAACTCTTGACGTTCCTGTGGACTAAATTGATTCCAGTGAGACAATTTTAATTTAATTCCGCAAGTATCAAGCTTGTAGCGTACTATCATGGGAATGCAGCGCAGGTTTGTTACAAATTCATCTTCAAATCGAAAGTAATAAGCCATAGTTAATTGTTGTTTTTGATTTATTATAATTATAGCGATCGCTTATGATTTTTTTTAGTAAAGTAAACTATTTTGACAGCCCTTGTTTGAAAAATTCCCAATTCCACCTATTATCGATCTCGATGGGTTGTTTGCCGAATTATCAAGTAACTAATGGAAAGGGCAAAAATTGCGATTGCTAAACCAATCAGATCTAAGGCTGTTTTCTTTTCCAAATCTAGAATAATAATTTTTCGCGCTACCGCTATCAAAGAAGTAACAATAACCAATTCTACATGAACAACGTGCTTTTTGAGATAAGCTGTGATATTCTCTAATATTTCTAGAGCTATTAACACATTTAAAAATAATCCAAATACTACAAACAATTTATCTTTTAAGATATTATCGCTTTGAGTTAGCAGCTCCCGACTCAGATAAATTACCAAGTCAAAAACAGAACCAATAATCACGACCATCATCACTAAAGATAGCAATTTAGAAACTATTGCCTCTAGAGTTTCCATGATGTGGAGAAAGTTTTCATCTTTGGTATAGTAGATAACTGCCTGGAATAATTTCTTCAAATTCATATTTAATCACTGCCAAGATCATTAACGATCGTTTTCACGATCGTTGATCGTTAGCTTAAAGTTTAGTACTATATAATTAAAGTTTATTTTACCATACAATTACCATACAATGAAATCCTTGTCAAGGTAGAGCAAGGATAAGTATTTATATATAATTTATATATTTATATTATTATAATCATAATTTATATATTTATATTATTATAATCAATTTATATATTATAAATAATAATCAATAACAAAGCCCCTTTCTGAGTATGAGAAAGAGGCATTGTAGAATAGAAATCCCTGGCATCGAGCTATTTTCCCAGGCAGTGACCCACCAAGTATCTTCGCCACAGCAGCGTTTAACATCCGAGTTCGGGATGGAATCGGTGTGGTTCCACCGCGTCATAAACACCAGGAAAAGCTGTAAGGGTATAAGAGCCCTGAAGACTGCAAAGAAACAAGTCATGATCAAATCAAAAGTCAGAGGTCAAGCCCTCGGTCTGTTAGTGCGCCTCAGCTTCATCCCTCACAGGACTTCCACTTAACGCCTATCAACGGGTGTTCTGCCCGTGACCTTACTGGATAACTCCATGAGAAGACTCATCTTGAGGTGGGCTTCCCACTTAGATGCTTTCAGCGGTTATCCACTCCGCACTTGGCTACCCTGCGTTTACCGTTGGCACGATAACAGGTACACCAGCGGTGCGTCCCTCCCGGTCCTCTCGTACTAGGGAGGAATCCTCTCAATCTTCTTGCGCCTGCACCGGATATGGACCGAACTGTCTCACGACGTTCTGAACCCAGCTCACGTACCGCTTTAATCGGCGAACAGCCGAACCCTTGGGACGTACTTCCGCCCCAGGTTGCGATGAGCCGACATCGAGGTGCCAAACCTCCCCGTCGATGTGGACTCTTGGGGGAGATCAGCCTGTTATCCCTAGAGTAACTTTTATCCGTTGAGCGACGGCCCTTCCATACGGAACCGTCGGATCACTAAGACCGTGTTTCCACCCTGCTCGACTTGTAGGTCTT
Source organism: Kamptonema formosum PCC 6407 (assembly GCF_000332155.1). Lineage (GTDB taxonomy): Bacteria > Cyanobacteriota > Cyanobacteriia > Cyanobacteriales > Microcoleaceae > Kamptonema > Kamptonema formosum. The sequence goes on from NZ_KB235903.1 coordinate 51,068, forward strand.
ACAGTCAAGCTCCCTTATGCCTTTGCACTCTATGGCTGATTTCCAACCAGCCTGAGGGAACCATTGTGCGCCTCCGTTACCTTTTAGGAGGCGACCGCCCCAGTCAAACTACCCCCCTGAAACTGTCTCTTTCCCAGATAATGGGAAAAGGTTAGAATTCTAGCCTCGCTAAAGTGGTATCTCACCGTTGGCTCCATCCTGCCCACAAGCAGAACTTCAAAGCCTCCCACCTATCCTGCGTAAGCGAAGCCCGAACACAATTCCAGGCTATAGTAAAGCTTCATAGGGTCTTTCTGTCCAGGTGCAGGTAGTCCGTATCTTCACAGACAATTCTATTTCGCCGAGTCTCTCTCCGAGACAGCTCCCAGATCGTTACGCCTTTCGTGCGGGTCGGAACTTACCCGACAAGGAATTTCGCTACCTTAGGACCGTTATAGTTACGGCCGCCGTTCACTGGGGCTTCAGTCGCCAGCTTCAGGATTACTCCCTGACCGACTTCCTTAACCTTCCAGCACTGGGCAGGCGTCAGCCCCCATACGTCGTCTTGCGACTTAGCGGAGACCTGTGTTTTTGGTAAACAGTCGCCTGGGACTCTTCACTGCGACCACCTTGCGGTGGCACCCCTTCTTCCGAAGTTACGGGGCAATTTTGCCGAGTTCCTTAGAGAGAGTTATCTCGCGCCCCTTGGTTTACTCAACCTCCCTACCTGTGTCGGTTTCGGGTACAGGCAATAACTGTTTATGGTGTTTAGAGCTTTTCTAGGAAGCATGACATCTACCACTTCCCTCCCGTAGGAGGTCGTACTCGTACCTCAGCTCAAGACGTTTTCACCGTCTCTCAACACCTCGAATACTTAAACCGGTAACCAACATCCGGCTGGCGATTGCCTTCTCCGTCCCTCTGCACCAACAATTATCGGTACGGGAATGTTAACCCGTTATCCATCGACTACGCCGTTTGGCCTCGCCTTAGGACCTGACTCACCCAGAGCGGACGAGCCTGGCTCTGGAACCCTTAGGGTTTCGGGGTGTAGGATTCTCACCTACATTTGCGCTACTCAAGCCGACATTCTCACTTCCGCACAGTCCACACCTGCTTGTCGCTAGTGCTTCACACCGTTGCGGAACGCTCCCCTACCAATATTATTCATATTCCACAGCTTCGGTAGACTGCTTAGCCCCGTTCATTTTCGGCGCAAGAGCGCTTGACCAGTGAGCTATTACGCACTCTTTCAAGGGTGGCTGCTTCTAGGCAAACCTCCTGGTTGTCAGTGCACTCTCACCTCCTTTATCACTTAGCAGTCATTTGGGGACCTTAGCTGGTGGTCTGGGCTGTTTCCCTCTCGACGATGGAGCTTATCCCCCACCGTCTGACTGGCCGAGTACGGGTTTGGTATTCAGAGTTTGTCTCGATTTGGTACCGCTCTCGCAGCCCGCACCGAAACAGTGCTTTACCCCCAAACTTAATCTCGACCGCTGTGCCTCAACACATTTCGGGGAGAACCAGCTAGCTCCGGGTTCGATTGGCATTTCACCCCTAACCACACCTCATCCGCTGATTTTTCAACATCAGTCGGTTCGGACCTCCACTTGGTGTTACCCAAGCTTCATCCTGGACATGGTTAGATCACCCGGGTTCGGGTCTATAAACAGTGACGAAACGCTTTCTTCAAACTCGCTTTCGCTTTGGCTGCGACGATAAATGTCTTAACCTGCCACTGCCTATAACTCGCCGGCTCATGCTTCAACAGGCACACGGTCACTCGTTAAATCGAGCTCCCATTGCTTGTAAGCTGACGGTTTCAGGTTCTATTTCACTCCCCTTTCGGGGTTCTTTTCACCTTTCCCTCGCGGTACTGGTTCACTATCGGTCACACAGTAGTATTTAGCCTTACGAGATGGTCCTCGCAGATTCACACGGGATTTCACGGGCCCCGTGCTACTCGGGATGCAGCTAAGCTGGTCTAATTTTCGACTACGGGACTTTCACCCTCTCTGGTGTAGTTTTCAGCTACTTCGTCTAACCTTTCCAGTCTTTTGTCGCTGTCCCACGACCCCAGATGTAAAAACACCTGGTTTAGGCTGATTCCCGTTCGCTCACCACTACTAGGGAAATCGCAATTGCTTTCTTTTCCTCGGGCTACTAAGATGTTTCAGTTCGCCCGGTTGGCTGCGCGTCATCTATGTATTCAACGACGCGCCTTAAGGGTTGCCCCATTCGGAGATCTCCGGATCGATGCTTGCTTCCAGCTCCCCGGAGTTTTTCGTAGGTCGCCACGTCCTTCATCGCCTCTGTGTGCCTAGGTATCCACCGTCAGCCCTTTGTAGCTTGACCACTTTTTTTGTTTGATTGTCGGCTTGATTTGACTTTCACCTAGAATAAATTCCTGGCTATGTCAGTCAAACTTTTTGATGACTTATTTCTATGCAGTTTTCAAGGTTCTGGCTGGACTTGGAAGACCAGCATTCCGATTAGCTTGAAGCTGAATCTAGGTGCTGAGCTTTTATAGTCACTCTTTCTAGTCTATCACATATTGCTAAAAGCGCAACAGTTTTTTGACTTTATTTTTGGTTGTCGGTGTTATTGATTTTGTGGTTTTCGGCTGGTTGGGTAAGAGTGGAGGTAAGCGGACTCGAACCGCTGACATCTGCCTTGCAAAGGCAGCGCTCTACCAACTGAGCTATACCCCCACTGGTGAAATTAAAAATTAAACATTAAAAATTAAAAATCATAAACAATCTTTAATTTCCTCGTTTCAATTTCTAATTAAGGTGGGCCATTCTGGATTTGAACCAGAGACCTCACCCTTATCAGGGGTGCGCTCTAACCAACTGAGCTAATAGCCCATCAACCGAACTAGGTAATAGTTTGAAAGCACGTTTGACAACAATTTCCTCGAACGACCAGGGATATCTGAATATTAACCGTGAAAGTGGATTAGGTTAATTTCAGTTGGTCTCCCTAAAAGGAGGTGATCCAGCCACACCTTCCGGTACGGCTACCTTGTTACGACTTCACCCCAGTCATCAGCCCTGCCTTCGGCATCCTCCTCTCTTGCGAGTTAGAGTAACGACTTCGGGCATGGCCAACTTCCATGGTGTGACGGGCGGTGTGTACAAGGCCCGGGAACGGATTCACCGCCGTATGCTGACCGGCGATTACTAGCGATTCCGCCTTCACGCAGGCGAGTTGCAGCCTGCGATCTGAACTGAGGCAGGGTTTACGGGATTAGCTCACTCTCGCGAGTTGGCTGCCCTCTGTCCCTACCATTGTAGTACGTGTGTAGCCCAGGACGTAAGGGGCATGCTGACTTGACGTCATCCCCACCTTCCTCCGGTTTGTCACCGGCAGTCTCTTTAGAGTGCCCAACTTAATGCTGGCAACTAAAAACGAGGGTTGCGCTCGTTGCGGGACTTAACCCAACATCTCACGACACGAGCTGACGACAGCCATGCACCACCTGTGTTCGCGCTCCCGAAGGCACTCCGAGCTTTCACTCAGATTCGCGACATGTCAAGTCCTGGTAAGGTTCTTCGCGTTGCATCGAATTAAACCACATACTCCACCGCTTGTGCGGGCCCCCGTCAATTCCTTTGAGTTTCACACTTGCGTGCGTACTCCCCAGGCGGGATACTTAACGCGTTAGCTACGGCACTGTCCGGGTCGATACAGACAACACCTAGTATCCATCGTTTACGGCTAGGACTACTGGGGTATCTAATCCCATTCGCTCCCCTAGCTTTCGTCCTGTGAGTGTCAGTTATGGTCCAGCAGAGCGCCTTCGCCACCGATGTTCTTCCCAATCTCTACGCATTTCACCGCTACACTGGGAATTCCCTCTGCCCCTACCACACTCTAGCTATTCAGTTTCCACTGCCTTTACAGAGTTAAGCCCTGCGCTTTAACAGCAGACTTGAATTGCCACCTGCGGACGCTTTACGCCCAATCATTCCGGATAACGCTTGCATCCTCCGTCTTACCGCGGCTGCTGGCACGGAGTTAGCCGATGCTGATTCCTCTGGTACCGTCATTTTGTTCTTCCCAGAGAAAAGAGGTTTACAACCCAAGAGCCTTCCTCCCTCACGCGGTCTTGCTCCGTCAGGCTTTCGCCCATTGCGGAAAATTCCCCACTGCTGCCTCCCGTAGGAGTCTGGGCCGTGTCTCAGTCCCAGTGTGGCTGATCGTCCTCTCAGACCAGCTACTGATCGATGCCTTGGTAGGCTTTTACCCCACCAACTAGCTAATCAGACGCGAGCTCATCAACAGGCGATAAATCTTTTCCCTTGCGGTACATCCGGGATTAGCAGCGGTTTCCCACTGTTGTCCCAGTCCTGTTGGCAGATTCTCACGCGTTACTCACCCGTCCGCCACTAATGTATTGCTACACCCGTTCGACTTGCATGTGTTAAGCAGACCGCCAGCGTTCATCCTGAGCCAGGATCAAACTCTCCGTGATGAAACGAAGTTAGTTCTTTAGGCTCTCTCTTACTCATTAAGTAAGAGATTCTCGTTTTTTTGTTTTTGGGTGTTGAGTTTTCACTCTCGACCCGTTATAATTTTGACGAGGTTTAAATAGTGCTTCGTGCTTTCAAACTATTGATTTTTCTAGGTTCGGGGCGCTTCGGGTCAGTTGCCTTTCCTTCTGGCGCTTTATTAATCTAACCCGACTGCCAAGGAATGTCAAGCGTTTTGGCAAAGTTTTTTTGACTTTTTTTGGAGTCAATCCCAGTAAGACTTCTACCCGCTGAGCTGGCTGGGAATTATCGCAACCATTCTCTACATTTTCTCTCTTTTCCCTTTTTATCCCTCTCCTCCTTTATTTAGGGCTTAGTCCCATATTGGTTCGTAGGCTGTTTTAGGCAGGACTTACCCAAAACTATTCAGTAACGCCGCCAACAGAGGCGGTATTACGTAATCTTGCGTAAGTCCTGTTAGGGTTAACGCCAGACAGCGACAACTAGCTTTAGGCGATCCAGAGTTCAAGTCTATCTATATATAAATTGAGTCTTTCTCCAGTAACTCAAAGCCGATACTGAGTTTGATGACTCCAGATTGCCAGTTTGTTTGCAGTAAATCTGCTGAGCTTGCTGTAGCCGATCGCAACTCAACCTCCATCCCATCCATCCAAAGCGCGATCTCTGGCGAACTTTCTCGCAACTTACGGATAATCCGCTTTGCCAAGCTACCGATCTCAACTGGGTATTTGCATAAATCGCTCTCCTGGGATGTCGCGATCGCTTTTGACACCAGCAGTTTTGTATTGGAATTCCGCAATTGACCTGTTACCACATCTATATTGCACCGGCTATGACCAGCATTAACTTGTAGAATTGCCACCAGGCAAAGCGTTCCAGTTTGCCAATCGCCTCCAGGTTGGAGTACCTGAGCCTGCACACCGCCTAGAATCTTCATAACTTCGTAAGAACTGCGGATGATGTCCCACAACAGTTTAAGAGCCAAGTCAGCCATCAACATCTGAGGCGATCGCGCATTGACCTCTGATAACTCCATACTTTGTTGAAAACGCTTGGCCACTTCACAGGCTGAAGTTACTACGCTGAGAACCAGGTTTTCATTTTTTAAATCAGAGGTTTTATCGGCTAGATTATTAGTCTCATTTTCATCCTCTAATTCTTCTAAATCATCATCTAAGTTTGGATCTGGAAAATCGAAAATTAATACTTCGAGTTCGTTTGATTGTCCATCCTGAATATTAGTCAGATCGACATTTAGCAACTCGTCTATAAAATTAGCTAACTGTTCCTGCACTGTTGTCAGATAATAAAGCTCAATATTTTCTGGATTAGTTATCTTAAATTGAAGTCCTGAAACAGGTCGATACTGGGAATAATTATCTGAATCTAAATCAGTTTCAAAACCAGCAGCAAATTCTAAAATATTGATGCGAGAATTGTTGGGAATTTCATTGGGTTTGCCAGTCGGAGTAATTATATTTGTTTCAGTGTCAGGAATAAATTCCAAATCCAAACATAACTGAATTTTACCAGACTGCCAATCTTTTCCAGGTTCAAGAAAATCAATGTTGCTTGCCTCGGTAAAAGTTATAATTTCTGGGTTTACTTCAACAATTCTTTTTAAGAATTGTTGAAGTAATTTTTCGCTTTCGATAGGAGATTGAGCGTAATAGCAATCATTCCATTGAATCAGGCTCTCAGAATTGAGGCGCGATCGCGGTGGTTGATTTGTCGCCAAATCAATACTCCAAGGTGCGGCAATATTATCTAATGTCAAAATTGCCGTCAATCTTAACATTCCCTTAATCCAGCCTTTTTCTAGTTGGAAAACTCTAGCTTCTACACCCGTAAGCAGTCGAATCAAATCGTCAGAAGTTCGGGCAATATACCACAGCAATCTGGGAATCAACTCTTTAATTAAAACGTAGCTTGGAGCCTTAGTATTTAACTGAGTCTTACTCCTTACTTCTAAATTTTCGCTCAAAATTTGAGACTCAATAGCATCAAGGACTTCGCAGGCTTCCTCAGTAACGTAAGTAGCTATATTGTCTGGAGTTCGCAGTAAATCAGATGACCATCCACTGGCAGGAGAAAGCAAGTGTGCTACTATCTTTACAAGGCTTTCCCAAGCTGCAAATAAAATGGGTGAAGCCTCAGAATGCAGATAGAAATTAGGCACAATTGAAAGGTCTTGTCCGCCGAAATTAAGTTCACTATCTGCCTTAAATTCTAAATCTGTCAGTTTTACGATTGTTTGGCTGATAGTTTCAAAGTCAAATTCAGCAAAGGATAAAGCTGTACTTGTTTCGGCAGACTCTGAATTTTTTTCAATTGGTACAGCAGCGATCGGTGGTTGAGGTTCGATCATGGATCTGTCTCGAAGTTTACATCTAAAAAATGGATGCACCCACTATCAGCAACAATGGCTAAACCAGTCTTTCCCCAAGGTGCGATCGCCTTCGGTACTACAGGAATACTAAAATTACCTAATTGACTCCCTTCGCGATCGCAAACTATAAGCTGTCCCTGAGTATCTGCTACCACATATCCCCAACTGGTAACACAAGCACAAGTTGGTAAATTTTCCAAAGGAATTCGTGTCACTTTTAGAGGTAACAACTTAATTAGCAAAATAGCTGATTTGGAACCTAGAGGCATTCCTAGTAAAGTATAAGGCTCGGCAGTAGGCAATAACTGGCTTCCTAGCGTGACAACTTGCCCAACACTGGTTAATAAACGCACAGAACCAATCGTTGTCCCGCGACGACTATAAACTTTAAAAGTAGTTTGAGGCTGTTTTTGTTCAGTGTCAGGCCAAATTGCTAGTAAATGTCGGCGATCCAAAAACATTAGTTCTGGCAAGTTGGGCTCTGTTAGCGCAATAGTTCGCTTTAGGGTTAAAGCTGCCAAGCCGCTTTCTATGGCTAGGGAATAAAAACGCAACTCGCCGGGAATAGCTACTGCTAAATAGTGACTGTGAAAATCAACAGCAGCTTTATAAACTGTAGGTATTGGTTCTGAGCCGAGATCTAGGATGCACTCAGGGTGCTCGGCGCGATCGCCTAGCCAGTAGAGTCGTTCTTGAGTAAGAATACAGCCGCCGCCGAGGGCCGGCAGAATGCCAAGCACAGGTTCGGGAAAAGATACAGAGGTTTGAATTTTGGCTGCAACTTGGCTGTGAGTTGGCTGAGGCAAAACTATTACCTGGGAACCCGTAGCAGCGTAGAGATAGTCTTCATTGGCAACTAAGATGCTTACAGGAAGAGAAATTGGTAATTGGGAAGCAGTAATTGACAACTCAAAGTTAATGATTTTGCGCCTCTCGTCATCTTCCTCATTGTCGATATCCCCTTCCCAAGGAATGGAGCGATCGCCCAATTGTCTGACAGCGCGATCGTACATTGCCAGCCGCAAAGCTTGAGCCATTTGAGAAGCACTAGCAAAGCGGCGAGCTGGCAATTTCTCCAAAGCTTTTTTCAGTACTTCCTGCAACGGCTCTGGTATGACATCGGGCAATTGCAAGCGCTGATTTAAATGCGCCCACATCAAATCCCCCGGCGTGCCGCTAAAAGGGCGATAGCCCATCAGCAATTCAAATAATAAAATCCCCACTGCATAAATGTCAGACATGGGCGAATAAAGGCCGTAAAACCTTTCTGGAGCCATGTAAGCGGGAGAGCCAACCGTAGCGTCTGGCGAAATCTCTTGATGCAGGCGAGTAGTGCCAATCTCCGGTAAACGGCGGGCAATGCCGAAATCAGATAGCCTGGGCAACCAGCCTTTTGGCCCCAAACTCAGCAGAATATTTTCTGGCTTGATGTCGCAGTGAACCACGCCTCGGCGGTGAGCGTAGTCTAAACCCGCCAAAACGCCTATTACTAGCTGTAGGCCTTCAAGCAATCTTAGCGTTCTATCCTGCTTCAGGAGGCTGCGGAGGGTTCCCCCTTCGCAATAGTCCATAACTAGGTACCGCCCTGTCGCCGTATGTTCCAAAGCGATACAAGCAACGATATTAGGATGCTGTAACGTAATCAGGAACCAAAGTTCTCGCAAGAATTCACTTGTGGGGGCTTGTTGGTGACTCAGTTCCTTAAGAGCCACCAGTTGACCAACTGGGCGCGAATTTTTTCCTCCAGATTGGCGAATGCTGGCACAAAAAACTCGACCAAACTGGCCTTGTCCTACTAGCCCTAAAATCCGGTACTTAGAATTTTGCATGGCTCCAATTTCAGGAAAGCCTTTAAGATAGTATGGAAATATGCTATGTGAAGAATTCTGACAAAACTTAGGATTGTTGAATTAACCACACCGTACAACTTATGTTATATCAGCTTGAGTATGAAACTGCCTTTCACCCTGGGAGCGCGATCGCTACCAAAATCATAGAATTTCGTAGTCAGTATCGACATTGCCATATCACCGTGCCGGATTTGGAACACCCTGTAGCGGCACTTTTCGTCGAAGGCGAGTTTTACAGCTTTTTTAAGGCTGTGAAAGATACACAAAAAGCGATCGATATCGCGACCAAGATGCACAAGAGTGGCGACAAGACCGTAATTACAAAAACTCCAAAAGGCTATGTCATCTGGGTGAGAGAGCCTGAAGGTTATTCTGCTCTGCTATCTTAACTTTTTTTTGGGAACAGCTAAGATTATTATTCAGGGGAAATCGAAATTAACTTTATCAAGGAATTAGCCTGACAGGATCGAGAATTAAAAATGGTCAAAATTATTAAGCTAGAGCCAATTGCTGAGGAAATGGCAGTCCTGACTAACTCAAATATTCTGTCTGCCTTGCTGTCGAAAGAACTTAATGTTCTGAAGGAATGTGGTGGTAGGGGTATGTGTGCTACTTGCCACGTTTATATTAAAGAGGGCATGGATGCTTTATCAGGGATGAGCCGCCGGGAGCAGAGGACGTTAGAGGTTATTACTACAGCTAAAACTACTTCTCGCCTTGCTTGTCAGGCTCAGATTTTAGGTGATGGAGTGGTGGTGGAATTACCGACAGGTATGTACATCAACGCTATTGACAACGTGGAAGCTTTGATAGGTCGCCGCGCTGAACAAAACTTGCTGCACCCAATTACTGGTAAAGTTGTTGTGGAAGAAGGAAAGTTGATTACTCGTTCTATTATTAATCAGCTTAATGAAACACGCTTGCAGGTAGGAGATTATCTTGCTCGTACAAGAGGAGCCTAGATTTTAATTTTGTAGGGTTGAGTTTAGTGGATAAGTTTGGGACAAAATATGTCCCGGCTTGTCGTCTTTACTGAGAAATTGGCACAAAATTTACTGCTAAAAAGTATTCCTCTGCCATTGGACTTACTTATAATTGTGTGTAACACTACCGTCTTGGCATTTGAGGGAAGAAGTGCATAATTCCTATTTGGGTTCAATAATTTCTCATCAACAATTCTAATTTTATGTTAAGTCAATTAGCTAATTTGAGTGTGGAAGCGGACGGGCGCTATGCTGCTCAATCAGAACTTCAGTTTTTGAAAGATTACTTCCAATCGTTGAATCTACGCTTGAGTGCTTATCAGAAAATTCAAGCTGCGGAAAAAGAAATTATTCGCGATGTAGAAACAAAAATTTTGTCTGCGAGTCCTGATTTATTGCGCCGGGGTTCTCAAGATCTCACTTCAAAATGGAGGTTAGACACGGTGCGCGTACTACGGCATTCGGCGGCAGCATTGCTGATTGACGATCGCAACCGTCTGCGCGATCGTCTTTTACTTTGGTTTCAAACTATTTTGGGTTCTTTTCAAGCTAAAAAGACTTCTGAACTGACTTTTCAAATCATGCAAGATGCGATTAAACAATATCTTACAGCCGAAGAAGCAAGTTTGTTTATTCCTATTCTGGAAATGAACCGCTCTATATTCAGCAAGTAAGATTTGTTATTTGTTAACTGTTAACTGTTATTTGTTAACTGTTTGCAATTAGCAATTAGCAATTAGCAATTAGCAATTAGCTTTCTAAGGAATTGGCTATTGGAATAGAGCATTGAGTCCGCGTAAAATTTGATTCTTCTGACTCTGAAGGGAAGGCGAGAACTTCTAAACGACCTTTCATTAAAGCTAAAAGAGTCTGATTCATCAATAAGCGTAGTCCTGATGATAATTGAGGATGCTCTGCCGTCTGAGCATTTGTGTCTAAATCACGCTTGAGCAAATCCCATGACTCGCTCCAGGCACTAATGGGGCGCTGATCGTCTACCCAAATATGAACTAGGCCTGATTCTGGGGACGCATGGGCAGAAACGTTAATGCTGCCCTCTTCCATCTGAATGATGGCCGTGTCTACGAGGTTGACTAGGACTTGTCTTAAGCGTCGCAAGTCTGCTAGGACGTAAATTTCAGCGTCGGGAGGGGATATCTCTAGACGGATGCCGCGATGAGTTGCTTGCAGGTAAGTTAAGTCATCAACTTCATCGAAAATTTTGGCTAACTGAAGCGGCTGAATATCCATTTTTTCGGTGCCATGCTCAGTCTTAGCAACAGCGATGATTTCATCCATCAGCCCGACCATTTTCAGGGCTGAGGTGTGGGCTTGCTGCACAAATTCTCGCTCTTCTTCGGGATCGTCGCACAAATCCGACAGAATTAACTGAAGGGTGCCGATCATACTATTCAGTGGCGATCGCAACTCGTGGGAAGTCCGCGCCAAAAAGCCTGCCTTAAATTGGCTCATCTCGACGGCCATCTGGTAGGCAAGTTGTGTTTGCTTCAGTTGGTTCGAGAGAGTTTGTAACTGTTCGGGGTTTGTTTGTTGAGGTTCTAAGTCTGGCAGTGCTTCTACCTGGGTGGATGGCTGTTTCTGACGAAATAGCCGATTACTACCCAAACCTAGTCCGAATCCTACTGCTAAATATACCAAGTCGCTCCAGCCCATCAGCGTTATCTCACTTTGCCTTCACAGCCCTTAGCCTTTTAACCTTTGACGTAAAATCAAGGGTTTCAGTTGTTTACATAGTTAACCCTATTCCAGAAAATCAATTTTAAAAATAATTTTAAAATCGAGATAGCGGTAAATTTGTATAGCTAGTCTTACAGTTAGCATAAAAATCGGGTTTTTGAAAGAAGATTCTTGCCTTTAGCGACTACTCTCAAACCAAAAACCCGTTTTATTTTCTCAATTGTACGTAAGTCCTGAAATTTATTAAATTCCAGCACCATCAAAAAACTCTTGAATCGCTTTATCTTTCAACCGACAACTAGAAGCCGCAACCGCTAGTTGAGCTTTCTCAAGACAAGCCACCGCACTTGCATGAGTTAAAGCCTGTCGCGCAAACTCAGATTCCAATGCAGGCTCTTTACAAGCAGACAGTTCGCTGCTTAGACTTTGCACCTGCTGTTCCAGGCTTTCAAGGCGATCGACCAAAGAACGAATCACCGCTGCTTCAGAGTCAGGGAGGCTTCCGTGTTCCAGAGGAGCAACCCGGACACCTGAACGATAGAGAATGCGACCAGGAACGCCTACCACAGTGCAGTCAGAAGGGACATCGCGCAGCACCACTGAACCCGCACCAATGCGGACGCTGTTGCCAATGTGGATATTGCCTAGAACCTTAGCACCGGCACCGACAACCACATTTTCGCCCAGGGTAGGGTGACGCTTGCCACTTTCCTTGCCAGTTCCCCCCAGGGTAACGCCTTGGTAGATCAGAGCATAGTCTCCCACGATCGCAGTTTCACCAATCACAACCCCCATCCCGTGATCGATAAATACACCGCAACCGATCGTCGCCCCTGGGTGGATTTCAATCCCTGTCAAAAACCTAGCTAGATGAGAAATAAAGCGGGGAATGAAGGGAAATCCTAAAATAAACAGCCAGTGGGCAAAACGGTGAAATACTAACGCCTGAAGACCGGGGTAGCAAAATAAAACTTCCAGCCAGTTACGAGCGGCTGGGTCGCGCTCGAAGATAATGCTGAAGTCGGCTCGAAGGGTCTTTAGCACGAGGAGTTACCAAATTTGGTTAAACACGCCACTTTAAATTTTACCAAAAAAACGATCTCACGTCCTGTGACTTCAAACTTAATGGATGTGAAGGAATGTTGATTTTAAGCGACTTCAAGATTACTTTTGCTTCAACTCCGATCGGACTTACGCAAAAAACTCGGTTTCTGACCAAGATCGTCGGTTTTTTCGAGAAATATTGACGCAGAAACCGGGTTTTTGACCGAGCGTGCATAAATCCTGTCTGAGGAGAGCAGCATTTTCTACTCCTGTACTGAAAGGGTGTATTTGTATTTAGATCCAGATTCAATCGTACCCACCCAGATGCGGTAAGTACCAGCTTTCCAGCCAGAATCGGCAATGCTAGCATCTTTACTCTGGCCTGTATCATCTCCGCAGTGAATAGTGCTGTTTGGCCCAGAAATGAGTAAAGTGGTGTCTTTTCCTCCAGTGTCGATCGCAATCCTCAGTCGCGAAAAATCCTGCTGCAAAATCAAGATATGATCGGGAGTCGGGGCAGCAAATCCCAAACATTTGTTCTTGTGGAGATCGGAATTGGCAATGGCAGATAAAGAGTAAGAGCCACCTGTAGAACCTCTCAAAACTGCTGTTGGGGGTTGAAAACCGCGCGATAGGGTCAAAGTACCAAAATTGGCTGTCTCTTCTGCAAAGACAGGTACAACCATTACAGCCGCGATCGCCGCACTCAAAATTCCACCAGTTTTTAACCAGACTCCAAAATTAAACAGCATGGCAAGATCCCTCCATTAAAATTTATAATTTAGGTGAAGACTGCTAGCTGTGATTAAGTCAGAGTGACACTCGTTGTTCTGCCACACCCTTTTCTGGCAGAGCGAGAAAGGTTATGGTGGAGGCAAAAAGAAAAAGCAATCTTGAATATGGATTGAGCGCCCTGTTGATGATTTCAGTGATTTTCAATAGCCAACACCACAAACATCAGTTAAATCAGTGTCATCCTCAAAATCCTTGTTCAGCAATGGTTTTAACAATTAACAAAGTCTTGCGTCAGCTTGACGGTTGCTACTAAGAGAACAGCTAAAAAATTTGATGCCCCTAATTATTCTGGCGATCGCTTTACAATTGAGTTTCTTCTTGACTGAAGTTTTGGTATTGTTGCCTATAGGTTGGCTAAAATGGCAACCTTTCCCTAACTGGCTGAGCTTGACCCTAATTTTTCTGGCTATGAGCTGGTGCTTGGGAGATTAGCAATAATCTAGAATCTGCAATCTACCTATCGTCATAATGGAACGCGAATTTTCTTTTGGCTCTGGATTCCGCTTAGTTGACAAAACCGTGCAGGAGGACGGCGCAAAGCAACCGCCGCGCCGATTATACCGGGCGGTGATACTGATGCTACTTGCTACTTTTTTGATGAGTATGCACGTTGTCCGTTTGGTGCAACTGCAACTGCGTGAAGGTAAGCAACACCGGGAACGAGCAGACAATAATCGCATTCGCCTAGTGCCGGTGCCATCGAATCGCGGTCATATTCTAGATCGCAACGGTAAACCCTTAGCGGCTAATCGGCTCACTCGCTCAGTGTATTTGTGGCCAAAGGAACAGTCCCCCGAACAGTGGAAAGTGACGGCAAGTAAGCTGAGTCCTTTACTGAATATACCTGTCAGCGATATTCTCTACAAATTAGAACAAGCGGGTTATCAATCTTACAGGCCAGTGCGGCTGACTCAATCTGTTACACCTCCGGTGTTTGTATTGCTGGGCGAGCTCGAACGAGAATTTCCGGGAGTTGAAATGCGACCTGAGTCGAGTCGCTATTATCCTAATGGCGATATAGCTGCTCATGTGATTGGATATATCGGGGAAGCTACGGAAGAGGATCTCAAACATCACCCCGAATATCCAATGGGAATGGTTGTAGGTCAAATGGGAATTGAAGCGAGTGCCAACCCTAAAATTGCGGGAGTCTGGGGCGAACGCTTGATCGAGGTCAATGCTCTCAATCAGGTAAGCGAGAAGCAGGAAGGCCGAGCCTTGAGAGAGAAGCCGGCGAAGGGAGGTGCGAATGTGCAGCTAACTATAGACCTGGAGATGCAGAAAAGTGCGGAAAAGGCTCTGGGCAATCGCCGGGGTGGTGTGGTGGCGCTGAATGTGAAAACGGGGGGCGTGTTGGTATTGGCTAGCCATCCTGATTTTGACCCGAATATTTTTACGCGGAAAGTGACTAAAACGGAATGGGATCGCCTTCAAGGGGACGATAAGCCTTTTCTGAACCGGGCTTTACAAGGTTATCCACCGGGTAGCACTTTCAAGATTGTGACTTCTGCGGCTGCGATTGAGTCGGGTAAGTTTTCTGCGGATTCGATTGTTGGTACTTCGGCTTACATTACTGTGGGTGGTATTCAATTTAACGAGCACAGTGGTGGTTACGGGTATATCGGTTTTCGCGATGCTTTGGCCTACAGTAGCAATACTTTTTATTACCAAGTGGGGATGGCGGCAGGGCCGGAACAGATTTCTAAGTGGGGTCACTTGCTGGGAGTTGGGGAAGCGACTAATTTAAATATTTTGGGATTGGGGGGCGGCTCTAATGGCACGATTCCGACTCCCGAACAGAAAGAGAAGCTGTATGGGGAGCCCTGGTATGCGGGGGATACTGTGACGATGGCGATCGGTCAGGGTTTGGTATTGGTGACTCCTCTGGAGGCGGCGGTGATGGTGAGTGCGATCGCCAATGGTGGCTACCGAGTCAAGCCTCATCTATTGACCTCTGAAACTAATACTGCGCTGACTAAACCAGAACCAACTGGTATGAAACCGGAGACGGTGAATGTGATTCGTGATGGGTTAGTGGCTGTGGTGCAACAAGGGACGGGACAAGGGTTAAATGATGGTTCTATCCCTTTGACTGGGGGCAAAACGGGTACGTCGGAAGTGATGGGAGAGCCTTCTCACTCCTGGTATGTGGCTTTTGGGCCGGCGGAGAAACCAGAAATTGCGATCGCGGTTGTTGTGGAGAATGGTGGATTCGGGGCGGTTGCGGCTGCACCGATTGCTAAGGAAATATTTAAAACCTACTTCAACAACGAGAAGGCTAAAAAGGCAAAGTAGCTAATTGTTAACGGTTAACGGTTAACGGTTAACGGTTAACAGTTAACCGTTAAAGTTCTTTAAAATTTGTTAAGATTGACTCGACCTCAGTGTTGTCATCCCAACCCCTGCTAAACTTTCCTCCTCCTTTGCCTTCATAAATAATGCTGCGACTCGAACATATCAGTAAAATTTACCCCAATGGCGTTGTTCTCAAAGATGTCAACTGGGAAGTCAAACCAGGCGATCGCATCGGCTTAGTCGGTGTCAATGGTGCCGGTAAGTCCACGCAACTTAAAATTATTGCAGGCGAGGTGGAACCTACCACAGGGGAAGTAATTCGCCCCGCGAGTTTGCATATTGCCTACCTCAGCCAAGAATTTGAAGTAGACCCCACTCGCACTGTCAGAGAAGAATTTTGGACTGTCTTCAAAGAAGCCAACCAAACTCACGAATCTCTACTGGAAGTGCAGCGAGAAATGGAAACGGCTACTCCAGAAGAACTAGATCGCCTGATTAATAAATTAGACCGCCTTCAGCGACTCTATGAAGCTTTGGATGGCTACGGTTTAGAAGCACAAATTGAGAAAATCTTGCCCGAAATGGGGTTTGAAGCCGAAGATGGCGATCGCCTCGTTAGTGCCTTCAGCGGTGGCTGGCAGATGCGAATGAGTTTGGGTAAAATTCTGCTGCAAAAACCGGATCTCTTACTCTTAGATGAACCAACAAACCATCTTGACCTCGAAACCATTGAATGGCTAGAAATCTACCTCAAAGCTTTGATTACCCCGATGGTAATCGTATCCCATGACCGTGAATTTTTGGATCGACTTTGCACCCAAATAGTTGAAACTGAACGGGGTGTATCTAGTACATATTTGGGTAATTATTCCTCATATTTGGTACAAAAAGAGGAAGCCGCAGATGCTCAACTTAATGCTTACGAACGGCAGCAAAAAGAACTAGAAAAACAACAAGCATTTGTTGAGAAATTCCGGGCGAGTGCGACTCGGAGCACTCAAGCAAAAAGCCGCGAGAAACAATTAGATAAAATTGAGCGGATTGAAGCACCTACAGCCGCTTTAAGAACGTTGCACTTCCGTTTTCCTCCATCCCCTCGCAGCGGTCGCGAAGTAGTAATTATTGAAGATTTAGTTCATAATTATGATGACAAGATTCTGTTTTTAGGCGCAGATTTGTTAATTGAACGGGGCGATCGCATTGCTTTTCTCGGCCCTAATGGTTCGGGGAAATCTACCCTGCTACGGATGATTATGGGTATGGAAAAACCCGCAAGCGGTACTGTTAAATTAGGCAATCATAATGTCATCCCTGGTTACTTTGAACAAAATCAAGCCGAAGCTTTAGATTTGTATAAAACAGTGATAGAAACTATTCATGATGAAGTGCCAGACTGGAAAAATGAGGAAGTCCGCACTTTATTAGGTCGTTTTCTGTTCAGTGGTGATACAGCATTTAAACAAGTTGGGGCTTTGAGTGGGGGTGAAAAAGCGCGTTTAGCTTTAGCTAAGATGCTGTTACGTCCAGCTAGTTTACTAATTTTGGATGAACCGACAAATCACCTAGATATTCCGGCTAAGGAAATGCTGGAAGAAGCGATTCAGAATTATGATGGGACGGTAATGATTGTATCTCACGACCGTTATTTTATTTCTCAGGTAGCTAACAAGATTGTTGAGATTCGCGACGGTGAGTTTCGCACTTATTTGGGAGATTATCACTATTATCTCGATAAGATTGCTGAAGAAAAGGAGGAAGCAAGGTTAGCTAAGATTCAGGGTCAAAAGGCTGCGAAGAAGGTTGAGAAAGAGGCGAAGAAGAAGACTTCTACTAAGCGGAAATAGTTGTGGTTGCAGTTAGTGATTGCTTCCAGGTGAAAATCTGGAAGCGTTGATTCAATTATTTATAATTTTAGTCACCAGATGAGAAAAAAATCAGGAGGTTTGGTTGGAGTCAGATTGAATCGAAGCCACTGAGATATTATATTCATCGTCAGTTTCTTGAAGACTAAAATCAACTATCAACTGTGTATAATCAGCAAAATAAAGAGTTTTTCTCTGAATTAATTCATCAATCACCATTCTTGTTTGTTCTTGAACGTAGGCGTTAGAGCCTTTCGTTCCTTCCTTAATCAACATTTCAATGCCTTCCTGCTGTTTATCCTCAGAAAGCAAAGAAAGATTCCATGCTACCACAGCCAAACTCAACAATTGATACCGCTCTGTTTTACTCTCAATACCATCAGAGTATGGTTCAATAAAAGCATACAAAACTTCGGACATTTTTATTTTGTCCTTGGGGTCGATAAGTATCTTTTCTGGCATTTCTCCCAGGTAAGCTTTTTTGACCTTCTTTTTAAGTTCCGCTATACCTTTCTCTCTGAGCTTTTCCGTCCTATTTACCCTTAATAATTCATCGAATTCCTTTGATTTTCTCGCCATGATAATTAGACCTCTCTTTACTTAATATCGTAGATTATAGCCTTTCTCCGATATCTGCCAAGTCTTCGATCGCATACGCAAAAAGCGCCTGAGTTTCCCCAGACGCATAGCATAAAAATCACAAATTGTCAACTTAAAACCTAACTAGCTCAGGACAAACTCTTGCTCTACAGCAAGTATTACCATTACTTAAAGAATATAAAGTGATTGTTTTGGGCGATCGTGAATTTTGTTCATCAGAAAAAGCATCTGCAAAAATATGTATCTCGCCAGAAAGACCAGCGCCGAAAATACCGTAGAAGGAGTATATTTGGTAGCGGTCAGGATGGAGAAGAATGGGTGAATTATCTCGATCGCTACAAATTAGAGGTTAAGCGAGTAAACGCAAGTTAACTAGAAATAAACGTCGATTCTATCAGCAGGGCATACGAGCTGCAACCCTGATGCGCTCTAACTCTTGGCACTCTTTGTCACCCCCCCAGCGGTAACAAAGGTCTAATTAACTCCATAATTCGGTCAGAATTAAAGTTATCAATAGAATCAGTTAGCGCCTTAGACAAACTTGCTTTAGATTCAGGGATTTGCGTGACTAATTCATTCATAGCTTCCGTATCAAGATAGTAAGCAGCTTGATACATTTGTTCTAACCACTGAGGAGACATCACGGATAGATCTTCTACAGAAAGCGTTTCCACCAATAATTCTTGGGGGGCTTGTCCTACGGTTTCGTAAATATACTGCACTCCCAAATATTGAGCGATCTTATCAAATATATCTCTCTGCTGAAATGGTTTGCTGATAAAATCATTAAACCCATTCGTCAGGACATTCTCTCTATCTTCTTCAAAAACACTGGCAGTTAAAGCAATAATAACAGTTTCTCGGCTCTTAGGGTTTTCTCTAATGCGCTTTGTAGCAGTATATCCATCTAAGCTCGGCATTCGCAGATCCATAAAAATCAAATGTGGCAACCAACTCTCCCACAATGAGAGTGCCTCAATTCCCTGTTTAGCTTCTCTCACGTCAAAGCCAATCGAGGTAAGAATTTCGACTAACAAACGACGATTTTCTTCTATATCTTCAACGACGAGAAGGCGATAATTCGGTTGTTCAGGAGCTAAACTAATTACTCTTTGATTAATCTGTTCTGAGGGAAGAGAAGCTATTTGAGATAACTGCACTTTAATCTCAAAGGAAAAAGTGCTGCCTCGGTTCAAAGTGCTTTGAACCTGAATCTGGCCGCCCATGAGTTGGACGAGTTTTTGACTGATTGCTAAACCAAGCCCAGTACCTTGACTCAAATTATTCCCCGCTTGGGCTTGTACGAAAACCTTAAATAATTTATCAATTTCTGTTGGCGCAATTCCCACGCCTGTATCTTCAACTTCAAAACATAAGCGACAAGAGTGTTTTTCTTTTTGTTCTGCTCTTACCCGTAAAGTAATGCTGCCTTGCTGAGTAAACTTAAGCGCATTACTGAGTAGATTAACCAAAACTTGATATAGTTTTTTCTCATCAGTATGCACAAAGTTGGGAAGCTCGGATTCTCGCTCAACAATTAGCTGCAATGATTTAGATTGGACTTTAACTTGCAACATTTCTTCAATGGAAGTTAGTAAATTGATCAAGTCAAAGTCAGAAGGATTGAGCGTCATCCGTCCGCTCTCAATTTTGGATAAATCTAAAATATCGTTAATTAAGTCCAACAAATGTCTACCACTACGATTGATTATCTGCAATCGCTCTTGAAGAGAAGAAGTTAGATTATTCTCATAGCTCATTAATTGCGTGAATCCTAAAATTGAGTTGAGAGGGGTGCGAAGTTCGTGGCTCATATTAGCAAGAAAGACACTCTTAGCTTGGTTGGCCGCTTCTGCTGCTTCCTTCGCCTGCCGAAGTTCCAACTCAGCTTGTTTGCGATCGCTAATATCAATTAAATATCCCACTATTTCCACTGGTTTACCTGCACAATCTCGAATTAATCTAAGTTGATTGAGTATCCAGCGATAAACCCCATCGGAGCGACGAAGACGGTATTCATGGAAATAATAATTATTGACATATAGATTTGCTAAACCATGAAATACTTGGTCTACATCATCTGGATGCAAATGATTCACCCAAAATTTAGAATCTTCTAAAAACTCCCTAGTTTCGTAGCCCAATACATCTTTAATATTTTCGCTGATGAAGGTTGCGCCATAGTCTCCATCAGGTTTACAGCTAAAAATAACAACTGGGCTGTAGTTCAGGAGAAAGTTGAGGCGATTTGTGGTAGCTTGTAAGGCTTTTTCAGCCAGTTGTAACTCTGTTACATCCTGCTGAACGGCAACATATACAGTTCCGTATTCAGGATGCTCGAACCTAGAAGTATGAACTCTGCACCAAAAGAGTGTACCATCTTTTTTTCTATTATGGACTTCATATTTTGCTTCCCCATCTCGATCGAGTTGAGTGGCGATATCTAGAACGCTTACATCGGGTGTAACCTGTGTATCGACATAATTCAAGATACCAACGGGTTGACCTGCAAGTTCGCCCTCTAGGTAGCCAAACATCGCATCATATTTACGATTAGTATAGACGATGGTCAGATCTGCGGCTTTGACTAAACATACGCCACCTGCCATGTTATTCATGATTATACTTTGAAGTTCCAACGTTTTTTGAGCTGCTTTTCGAGCTGTAATGTCTTGAATTTGAGCAATAAAATGCAGTGGATTTCCTTGCTCATCTTGTACTAGCGATCCATTTAACAGAATCCACACAATATGTCCTTGCTTATGGAAATATCGTTTCTCCAGTTGGTAAGTTGAAATCGTTCCTGCTAATAGCTGCTGGGCATAACTGAGCTCTACCTCTAAATCGTCAGGATAGGTAATGTCTTGAAAAGTTAATGCTGACAACTCTTCTGGGGAGTAGCCAATAATCTGACATAATGCAGAATTGACATTAATCCAATGCCCATCAAGGGAAACAATCGCCATCCCGATCGACGCATCTTCAAACGAATGACGAAACTGCTCTTCACTAGCTCGTAAAGCTTTTGTTCGTTCAGCCACAAGAATTTCTAAGGTTTCATTAAGTTTTTTAAGTTCTGCTTCGGCTTGTTGGCGCTTGCTATCTATCTGATTCAGAAATCGAGCAGTTCCCCAGATGAGAATTGAGAAGGTGAAAACTATTAATGTTAACCGAAATGTATACCCCAATTCAGAGTTATACCAGCCTAATTTTCGCCCCTGAAAAGTAAACCATTCTAATGCTACTGGAAAGACGATCGCCCAAGGTAGCAACCTCCGAGCCATCTCTCCGCCAACTAAGGGACTGGTTAATACTTCCATTAACCCTTCATTAGGTCGCAGCCACAAAATTCCTATATAGAGAATGAAAAAGGTTGGGATTGTGTTTAGTGCTTGAGTCGTGGTAGGTATAACCAATCGTGCAAAAACATCGACATTGAATATGTGTCCGAATAAAGCTAATAGAGAACTTAAAGCTGCAACACTACTGCAAATTTGCGCCCACCAAGTATTGCGTTGGGAATTTCGCCCTAGCAGTAACAGTGCTACTCCCATCAGCACAAAATTTAAGGCGGTATTTAGCCCCATGCGTCCTGGGTAAGGAGTTGTGGTAGAGACAACATCTCGAAAAAGCAACCGATCGATCTTCAGATCCCAACCAAATAAATACTCACTCAGTGTCAGCAGACCGATGATGGCGATCGCCCCCGCTAATCCTTGAGAAACTCGATATTGGAGTCGGGTTAGTCGTTGACGCTGCAACAAAATCAAAGATACTCCAGCAAATAAAAAGCAAATCGCTGTATTTGCTTTCATGCTTGCCGATATACCTATAAATCCACTTTTGAGTATCGATAGGTCAAATTGCCAGCCGATCAGTACGCTTATCGCGATTGAGATGACCAGCAATGCAGTGATTTGAGAAATACGCTTGTTCATAAATGTTCATAAATCGCTTGGTTGGGTCTGAGAATTGTTATTTTGGTTAAGATTAAAGGGATTTTTAGGATATTCAAAGAGTTTAAAGTATATGATTTAACTATATTACAGCAGTTTCTGCTGTATTGATTCACTTATACCGCTCGTGTATTAGGTAGCTTAATAATAATTATGATCAGCAATCCAGTCACCAGCTATCGAGGTAATATCTTAATAGTTGACGATTTACCCGACAATCTGCGTTTGCTTAGGGATACATTGAGCGAAGAAGGTTATAAGATTCGCAGTGCCACGACAGGGGCAATGGCACTTCGAGCTGCCCAATCTCCATTGACGGAATTAATCTTACTAGATATTAAATTGCCGGATCTCGATGGCTATGAAGTTTGCCAACAATTAAAATCTGACCCTCGCACTGCAAATATTCCCGTAATTTTTTTGAGTGCGCTCAATGAAACTTTCAATAAAGTTCAAGGGTTCGCCGTTGGTGGGGTAGATTATATTGCAAAGCCATTTCAAGTCGAAGAGGTATTAGCGCGTGTCGCCACTCATCTAACCGTCCGACGGCTCCAAAAAAGCCTCCAAGAACAAAATTTACGCCTGATCGCAGAGATAGAAGAAAATCAACGTCTCAAAGATATCTTCTTTGCCGAAAAAGAATTGGCTCAGGTGACATTACAATCAATTGGTGATGCCGTCATTACTACCGACGATCGAGGTAATATTAAATATTTTAATCCCGTTGCTGAGAAACTAACAGGCTGGAAAGCAGAGGAAACTGAAGGACTGCCTCTATCTGAAGTTTTCCTAATTATTAATGAAGTAACGAGAAAGCCCGCAGATAATCCGATCCACAAAGCTTTGTTAGAGGGGGAAGTTGTGGGTTTGGCAAACCATACTATTCTCATTGCCCGCGATGGGAAGGAATATGCCATTGAGGACTCAGCAGCACCGATTCGAGACCGCCAAGGTCAAATTATTGGGGCAATTATCGTCTTTCATGATGTTACTCAAGCCCGCTATCTCACCCGTCAACTCTCTTGGGAAGCCAGTCACGATGCTCTGACTGGTTTAACCAACCGTCGAGGATTTGAGCATTACCTAGTTGATGCGATCGCTTCTATTCAAGATAGCAATCAGCATCACGTTCTCTGTTATTTAGATTTAGATCAGTTCAAAGTCGTTAACGATACTGTCGGTCATATTGCTGGCGATGAGCTACTGCGCCAAATCACTACACTTTTACAACAGGGAATTCGCGCTAATGATATATTGGCTCGCTTAGGAGGTGATGAATTTGGTCTTTTACTCACTCACTGTCCCCTTTCTCAAGCAACTCAGATTGCTGAAAATCTCAAAGAATTAGTGCATCAATTTCGGTTTATTTGGGATAACAAAACCTTTATCATTGGGGTCAGTATTGGGGTTGTTGCCATTGACCAAAACAACCAAAATTTGATGGAGATTTTGGGAGCGGCTGATGCAGCTTGTTATGCTGCTAAAGCCAAAGGGCGCAACTGCATTCATGTTTATCGTCTAGATGATAGCGAACTAATTAGACAACGTGGGGAGAGGCAGTTGATTGCAAAAATCAGCCAAGCGCTAGAAACCAATCGTTTTTGTCTCTACTCCCAAAAGATTATCTCTATTACCTCTCAACCATTAGTAGAGCATTATGAGATTTTGCTCAGAATGTTGGATGAAAATGGAGAATTAGTATCGCCAAATGCGTTTATTCCAGCCGCCGAGCGTTATGGCTTGATCGCTGATATCGATTACTGGGTAATTGAAACTTTTTTCTCGAATCATCAAAAGTTATCTAGACCAGCACTTCTTGCTAACGGCTTATATACGATTAATCTTTCTGGTGCTAGTATTTGTAACAATCAGTTTATGAGGTTTTTAATCGAACAATTTCCTCGCTACCAAATTCTACCACAAACCATTTGTTTTGAAATTACTGAAACCGCAGCGATCGCTAACTTTGACCAAGCTAGAAATTTTATTAACGAAATAAAAAAGCTTGGTTGTCGCTTTGCTTTAGATGATTTTGGCAGTGGCTTGAGTTCCTTTGCTTATCTGATGAATTTGCCTGTTGACTATCTAAAAATTGATGGTGTCTTTGTTAAGAATATTACTCATAATTTGATTTCTCAAGCGATCGTGGAAGGCTTTAATCGCATTGCCCATGCGATGAATATTGAAACTGTGGCTGAGTTTGTCGAAGACGAAGCTATCTTAGAAAAATTGCGCGAGATTGGAGTGGATTATGCTCAGGGTTACGGAATTTCGCGCCCCCTCCCTATGAACTTTGATTCCTGACTGTCCAATAAAATTTTAAGACATCTCTATCCTATGGAAGGTAAATATAATGTCGATGAAATGGATCGCACGCGATGATATATAATTAATTGCGAGGCAACCAGATTTGATATAAAGAAGGAAATCTTCAATGGCAGTTTTTGCGATCTTTACTTACGAAGTAAAACCAGGCAGATTGAATGACTTTATGGCTAAACTTGGCGAAGCAGCCAGCCCCAAGTTCAATAGCGAGATTATGCCTCAGTCAGTGCGTCTTTTCCGTAATACCGTTCCCGGCCCAGATACGGATTCTCTAATTCTCGTGATTGAATATGCAGATATGGCGGCTTACGGCGCACGCACTGCATTCGAGAACCAAAATTCAGAATGGAAACAGTTATTCAGCAGTCAACCTGATTCGCCAGAAATCTTGCGCTCTGTTCAATTGCTCACGGAATTTACACCGTAACCGTCCCAATAACGGCACAACAATTTATAATATTCTATATGGCTAAGTGTCCTGTTTGCGATCGTGAATATTTACCAGGTAAAGTTGATTTCTGCTCGCTCTGTGGCTGGGATTTGACACCTTTTCCCCTGGGTCGCAAACAGTCCAAAGCTTATTGGAAAAAGGAACAACTTAGATTGGATTGGGCAAGGCGAATGTGGGCAAATTCACAAGTTCAGGGATGGGAAACTCAGTTAAATCAGTTGCAAATCCAACTACAATCAGCCGCAGTTGAAAGAGCCAACCTCCAGTCTCAATTAGAATGGGTTTTGTATCGCCTAGAACAGATGAATCCAGATTTAATTGCTGATTCCCTATCGCGGTTAGAAGAGAAAATTAGTGCGATCCCCGAACAAACGCCGCCGATGTCGGAAGTGGGGATGGATTACAGACAATTAATACAGCTTTTAGCTGCGGGGAAATGGCGTAAAGCGGACGAACATACTTGGGAAATTATACTTCAAGTAGCTTTTCGAGAAGAAGAAGGCTGGCTGAGTGCGGCAGATATTGAGAAATTCCCCTGTACAGACCTTCGCACTATTGACCAACTTTGGGAATATTATAGTAGCGGGTTATTTGGGTTGAGAGTACAACAGGAAATTTGGGAGAGTGAAGGCAGGAATTATACAGAATTTTGCGATCGCGTAGGATGGCGGTTAAAAGATAGCTGGGCCTATTACGATGAACTCAGATTCAATTTGAATGCTCCCCAAGGACACCTACCCGCGATCGCATGGCGTAAACGTGCCTGTTACGGTATGGGTAAAGGTATGGCGGCTGAGAATCTGTCGTTTTTTAGTTCTAGACTTACAGCTTGCACTATAGCTAGGGAAGAGGGGCTAGGGGCTAGGGGCTAGGGAAGAGGGAAGAGGGAAAAGCTTGAAAAAGTAAGGGATTATGAACCAGAGGTAAGAGTTGGAGTGGCTCTAAGCGACGAAAGCAGTTGATATATGTAGCGATCGCTCTTTGTAACGCCGCCCTATAAAATAGTTTTCAGAAGTATCAATAACAGGCATCCCCACCAGTGCAGCTTTATATTTACCACACCCCCGAACTCACCCCAACGGACAAAGTACCCGACTGCGCGATCGCAGTTGATGTACTCCGCGCCACTACAACAATGGCAACCGCCCTTAACAATAGAGCCGAAGCAGTCCAAGTCTTCAGCGACATTGACAAACTGATGCAGGAGAGCGAAAAATGGCCCGCACCGAAGCGTATCCGTGCCGGCGAGCGTGGTGGTGCAAAAGTTGAAGGCTGTGACATGGGTAACTCACCTCTTGACTGTACGCCCGATCGCGTTCAAGGTAAGCGACTATTTATTAGTACCACCAATGGTACTCGCGCCCTTGAGCGAGTGCAAGCTGCCAAAACAGTTTTAGCAGCAGCATTAATCAACCGCCGCGCCGTAGTCCAGTATCTCCTAGTCAAACGACCCAGCACTATTTGGATACTCGGTTCTGGTTGGGAAGGCAGTTTTTCCCTGGAAGATACCGTCTGTGCAGGTGCGATCGCAGAAATGCTACTTGCAGAAAGCGGTACTCCGCGAGACGAATTTGTTGGTAATGATGAAGTATATGCCGCGATCGCGCTTTATTTGCAGTGGAAAGATCAACTTTACGAATTGATGAATCTCGCTAGTCATGGCAAACGACTTCTTGGTCTGGGAGTCTACGAAGATTTGAAATATTGCTCTCAACTCGATATTGTAGATACAGTCCCCATCCAACGAGAAATTGGAGTTTTGGTCAAGTCAGATGCTCAAATTCCCAAAGCAGAATTTTGGCTTCCGACTGCACAAAAAAGGTAATGGGTAATGGGTAATGGGTAATTGGTAATGGGTAATTGGTATTGGTAATTAGCTTTAACTTGATGCAACAGTGGCTAAAAGTTTTTCCGATTCCAAAATTATCTACAGGCTTAGCTCGATTAAGGGCCTTAATGAACTTTTACCCAAATCCCTTTTCTTACTTGATGAATGAGAGTGAGTTTTTATTTTCTTCTGCCTAGAGTGACAGAAGAGCGATAATGTGTAATTCCCAAACATAACCCCTCTATGTACCAGAGAGGAACAGAGGGGTTTTATTCTCAACTCACTACTGAATTAAAACAGTGTAAGAATATAGAGCAACGTAAACAGGATAATCCAGATGATATCTACGAAGTGCCAGTAAATCTCTGCCATTTCGATACCAGTATGCTTAACATTTGAATAGTGCCCTTCGCGGCGACTCCGCCAGATTACACCCAAAATTAAACACACGCCGATCAAAACGTGCAAACCGTGAAAACCTGTCATCAGGTAAAAACAATTAGCAAACACATTCTCAGTCAAACCATACCCCAGAGTCAGATACTCGTAAGCTTGACCCCCTAAGAAAATAATTCCCATTAGAGCAGTTACAGCGTACCAAAGTCTCATCCCTTTGACATCATTCTTTTTAACTGCTGTATCCCCCAGGTGGATGACAAAACTACTTGAAACCAGAATGATTGTGTTAATCGTAGGTAGCAAAAGTTCTACTTCTGTCCCTTCAGGAGGCCAAACCTCTGTAGCGCCCCGCAATAACAAATAAGCTGCAAAAAATCCACCAAACATTAGGGATTCAGAAGCCAAGAAAGTTAGCAGTCCGAAAACACGCAAATCCTTATGTTCTTCGTGATTTTGAGCTGCATCGGCTGTCGCCTCTGGCGGGAGAGATGAGTTGTCAATATTATCTTGAACATCAATTGTTGAACCTTGCATAATTCTCCAATGTTTTTGGTTAGTTGCTAGTTGTTAATTGTTAATTGTTAGTTGTTGGTTGTTAGTAGTTAATGGTTAATTGTTAGTTATTAGTTTAGAACTTACGCAAAAACAACATATTTCTGTCATTACGAGCGAAGCGAAGTAATCGCAACCCTTATGTTATTAGCCAATACTGCGTAAGTCATCTGGTTATTACTTTATTGCCAAAAAAAGACAACAAGCTAACCCAAACTACCACTAACAACTAACCATTAACTACTAACAACTAACCACTAACTCTTAACAGATATAGGAACACTTGGCTTACCATGACCATCTACTCCATAGTCGTAGGGGCCATAGGTCAACACTGGCAACACTTCCCAGTTTTCGATCGCGGGTGGCGATGCAGTCGTCCATTCCAAAGTTAGAGCATTCCAAGGATTACCAGATGCTTTGGGCCCGTACATCCAACTCCAAATAATATTGATAAAGAATGGAAGTACAGAGAACCCTAGCAAAATCGATCCGTAGGTACAAAGCTGGTTAAGCTGAGTAAATTGAGGGTCGTACATGGCAATCCGGCGAGGCATTCCTTGCAATCCCAAGGAGTGCATCGGTAGGAAGGTAAGATTAGTGCCGATGAAGGTGAGAACAAAGTGAACTCTACCCCAAGTTTCATTCAGCATCCGGCCAGTCATTTTGGGGAACCAGTGATAAATTCCGGCATAAAGGCCGAAGACTGAACCGCCAAATAAGACGTAGTGGAAATGCCCCACGACATAGTAACTATCGTGAACGTGAACGTCAAAAGGTGCAGTTCCCAGTGTTACACCGGAAAGTCCGCCGAAAACGAACATCGCCAGTAAACCCATCGCGAATAGCATGGCACTGGTAAAGCGGATTTTACCGCCCCAAAGAGTCGCTACCCAGCCGAATATTTTCACCCCAGTAGGAACCGCAACAATCAGGGTGGAGATGGTGAAGAACATCCGCATCCAGGGAGGTGTACCGCTGGTAAACATATGGTGTACCCAGACGAACAATCCCACAAAGCAGATAGCGATGCTAGAGTAGGCGATCGCTTTATACCCAAAAATCGGTTTCCGAGCATGAACTGGAATCACTTCCGACATGATCCCGAAAATTGGCAGAATCATTAGATAAACTGCCGGGTGAGAATAGAACCAGAATAAATGCTGGTAAATGACGACATTACCGCCTGCATCAGGCTTGAAGAATGACGTACCAAAATTGATGTCAAACAATAGCAGAACTAATCCCGCAGCTAGCACTGGAGTTGACACAAGTGCCAAAATTGAAGTCGCCATAATTGCCCAGCAAAACAGGGGAACTTGATCCCACCTCATGCTAGGAATTTTCATCTTCAGGATGGTGACGATAAAATTCAACGAGCCCAAAATTGAAGAAGTTCCGACCAAGACGATCGCCAAAATCCACATGGATTGAGCCGTATTTGCCGTAATCACGCTTAAAGGCGGATAAGATGTCCAGCCTGATTGAGCTCCTCCGAAGAAGAAACTGCCTAAAATCAGCAATCCAGCGGGTGGGTTTACCCAAAAGGCGATCGCATTCAGTTTGGGAAAGGCCATATCTCTAGCACCGATCATCAGGGGCACCAGAAAGTTACCAAATCCCCCGATCGCAGCCGGCACAATCCACAGGAAAATCATAATCGTCCCGTGATTAGTCAAGAAGGCGTTATACAGTTCGGGAGGCAAAAAGTCGGAATCGGGAGTAAAAAGTTCTGCCCGCATCGCCATCGCCATCAAACCGCCAATCAGGTAGAAAATAAACGCCGTGACCAGATATTGGATACCAATTAGCTTGTGGTCAACGTTAAACGTAAAGTAGTCGTACCATTTCCAGGCTTCTGGATGTTGATGTCCACCATGAGGATCGCCCTTATTTTCCGGCGGTGCGTTTACTGGAATTTGTGCTTGTGCCATAAAGTATGTTGGGGAAAAATAGCGAATTTGTTAACCGTTAACTGTTAACTGTTAACTGACTTATTTGTGCAGTTGACTTAAGGTTTCGGCTTTAATTCCCATTTCGCTTGCGTAGGGAGCCAGAAACTCCGATGCTGACAAATCAGCGGGTTTAATTGCAACAGCTTGATTCAAATCTTGCTGCTGAGCAACTTGGTTTTCTTGTAGCCAGCTATCGTACTCTTCCTGAGTGTGTACGATTACTCTTGTCCGCATCGCGCCATGATAGCTGCCGCAGAGTTCGGCGCAAAATACGGGGTAATCTCCCGTCTTGATAGCTACGAACCGGAGTTCAGTGGGGATACCGGGAATGGCATCTTGTTTGAGGCGGAACTGTGGCATCCAAAATGAGTGGATTACATCGACGGCGGAGAGGTTAAGCTGTACATCTTTGCCAATAGGTACGTGCAATTCGCCAGAGGTGACATTGCTTTCGGGATAGTTAAATATCCAGGCGTATTGCATACCAGTGACGTTTACTGTCACGTCTGGTTGTTTTCCTTCCTCGGCCGGTGTTCCTCCGAAACCATATTTTGCATCGGGGGCTGGTGGCATTTCATCGGCTGCCACTTCTTCTGATTGCGCGATTAGAGGAGCTGCGATCGCGCTTCCTCTGGGCATTTTATGTGCCATGTGGGATGGTGAATGGACGTGAGCCATTACCTGAGAAGCTCCAGGGTCAAAGCCTCCCATATCTCTATAAACTTCGACGCTGTAGACTCCCAAGCCGATTACCAAGATCGCAGGAATTGCTGTCCAGAAGACTTCTAAGCCAAAGTTTTCGCTAATTGGCACTCCGTCGCCGTCGTCTCCAGGGCGGTGGCGGAATTGGATCGCAAACAGTACGATCGCTCCCTCTACTACGATAAACAGGGCTGTGCCGATCGTGATCATCACGTTAAAAAAATCATCCACCAGTGGGGCCTGGGCTGATGCCTGCTCTGGGAGTAGGTGGTTGTTTTGACCGTACCACACGCTCACCACTGTGATGACGATGCCAGCAACCAGAGCCAATATTGAACTTGGTACTGTTTGTTTTTCTTTTTCTTCTGCCATGCCTTGACTCCTTGCTCAGGGGTGCGACACCTTGGTTGAGGAGTCGCTTACTTGAAGCTTGCTTTTTTGTCGGCTGCCATCTGACAGGCAGTCATACATACTTATTAGGTTAGAGCAGGTATCCATTTAGAGTTTGTAACTGGTGCTAATTTTTAGGATTTTTTTATGCTTTTAACATTTCGTAATAAAACTTTATATTTTTAGGTACAGGAAAAAGTCAAAAAAATATTGAAACTTAAGGTTTTCTTTATAAATTATCGCTCAATTTTGATGGCTGAATCGGCTAAGCACAGAAAATCAGTCAAATAAATCAAGATTTGTTTAAAGTTATAAAAATCAGCGCAATATAATCCTATTGCATTTTCCGCCTGTCTCCTTCCCCTGCTTTTCCCTTCTTCCCCTTCTTCCCCTAGTCCCTAGCCCCTAGCCCCTAGCCCCTAACCGCCCTGGCGGTTGCTATATCACAGCAGCAAAGCTGAAATCTTTGTAAAGAGCGGTTAATCCGATTTTCCGCCCGCTAATGTAGTAAATACGACTGTTTGCGATAAAAATAGACTGTTAAGCTCACCTGAGCAAAGGCTCATTATTTAATTAAGTTTGATTGGCGATTAAGGTTAATGTAAAACTCATGGCTAACTCTGTTTTGAATCAGCCTGCCGCGCAGCCGCAAGCGGAGTGGCAGCCAAGGGATATCATTCGTAGCCTCGTCTGGAAGATGGCGATCGCCACTTGGCTATTGATGGCCGTAGGTAGCGCGACGCGGGTAATGAATGCTGGTCTGGCTTGCCCTGACTGGCCGCTATGTTACGGTGAGTTAGTACCCGCCGCCCAGATGAACCTACAAGTATTTCTAGAATGGTTTCATCGGCTGGATGCAGCCTTGATTGGATTAAGCGCGATCGCACTCACCGCACTATCTTGGTGGTACAGGAATCGTCTTCCCGGTTGGCTGGCGATCGCCTCCCCACTCACCTTATTTTTGATCGTTTCCCAAGGCATTTTAGGAGCACTGACGGTAACGCAACTCCTACGGTTTGATATAGTCACCGCTCACTTAGGCATGGCTTTAATATTTTTCATCACCCTAGTAGCGATCGGCTTAATGCTGACACCCTATCAAGCAACCGGAACAGTCGGCAAATTACCCTGGTTAGCGTCAATCGCCGCCTTGCTAATTTACCTCCAAAGCCTATTAGGAGCATTAGTCGGCTCTCAATGGGCGCTACATCAATGCTTTGGCGCATCTGAGCTCTGCGGTGTGATGAATAGCCACATTATGGGGATCGTACCCGCCACCGTCGGCACTTTAGCAGTAATCGCGATCGCCTGGCGAACACCAGCACTAAATGCCACATTACGAAAATTAGCAAACTGGGCTGGCTTATGCCTAATTGCACAGTTACTTTTGGGAGTCGCAACTTTCCGGTTGCACCTGCAAGTAGAACCCTTAACAGTAGCCCACCAAGCAGTCGGTGCAGCCTTACTAGCGACGCTTGTAGCATTCAGCGTTTTAGCATGGCGAGATCGGGCTATGTCTGCCTAGCTAGGGGCTAGGGGAAGAAGGGGTTAGGGGCTAGGGGTTAGGGGCTAGGGGTTAGGGGCTAGGGAAATAAGGAAATAAGAGAATAAGGGAATAGGGGAATAGAATCAGTGAGGTTTAGCAATTCAGAATGTCTTAAACGCCTTGGTGGTTGCTATAACTCGCGGCTAAACAAACAAAGTCCGCCTACGGGAACTATAGAAAGAGAAAGGCGACGGTTTTGAAACCCGCGCAGGCGGGTTTAGTCTGTGTAGTAGCGGTTTTAACCGCCCAGTTAAGAGGTATAGAAAGAGCGAAGTGACTGTAGTAGCGGTGTTAACCGCCCAGTTAAAAACGATCGCGTTACCCAAAAAGCCTGCTACGGGCTATGCAATTTAGGAAAGGAAATAATGCAGGAAATTCTTACTAACAACCAATCCCGAATCCATCAAAACGCTTTACAGGTAGTTCAAAGTTACTACCAACTAACAAAGCCAAGAATTATCCTGTTGCTGCTAATTACCACAGCGGCGGGAATGTGGATGGCAGCCAAAGGAGAAGTCGATCCCCTATTGCTATTAGCAACTATGACTGGAGGTACTTTAGCTTCTGGTGCTGCTAATACTATTAATTGCATCTACGACAGCGATATTGACTATATCATGGAGCGCACCCGCTGGCGACCAATTCCTTCTGGGCGGGTAAAGCGTCGAGATGCTTTAATTTTCGCAGTCATCCTTGCTAGTTTATCCTTCACCTTGCTCACCGTTGTTGCCAATTTGCTGGCTGCTTTATTAGCAATGTCGGGCATTGTCTTCTACGTCTTAATTTACACCCATTGGTTGAAGCGTCATAGCGTGCAAAATATCGTCATTGGCGGTGCAGCCGGTGCAATTCCACCCCTAGTAGGTTGGGCCGCTGTTACAGGAGATTTAAGTTGGGCGGCGTGGCTATTATTTGCGATTGTGTTTTTATGGACACCGCCGCATTTTTGGGCTTTGGCAATGATGATTCGCGACGAATACGCTGAGGTAGGCGTGCCGATGTTACCAGTAATTGAAGGAGATAAAGCAACTGCGGTGCAGATTTGGATTTATACTCTGATTTTGATTCCTGCAACTTTGCTGCTAGTTTATCCACTGAATGCAGCCGGTGCAGTTTATGGAGTGGTAGCGACTTTACTGGGGGCGATTTTTATGCAGAAAGCTTGGCTACTGTTGCAGTCTCCAGAGGATCGAGGAGTAGCGCGATCGCTCTTTAAGTATTCCATCTTTTACATGATGTTGCTGTGTGCGGGAATTGTGGTTGATAGTTTGCCAGCTACTCATCATTTTACGGCTGCTGTTGCTGATAATATGCAGACTTTAATTAGTGCGATTCCGCTGTAGGCGTGAGTTAGATTGCAATGATTTTAATGAAACCCGCCTAGTGCGGGTTTTGTTTTTTATGTTAACGGTTAACGGTTAACTATTTTTAGTATTATCAACTCTACAGAAAATCAAATCACTGGCGACATTTTATGAGAAATAAACTCTGCTGTTTAAACTGACTTTTTCACTTCACCTATCGGCTTAAACGAATCAAAATATCCCTGTTTCCACAATTGCGCGATCGCATTTTCCATCGCACTTCGCGTTAACTCCGGTAAAACTATTAACCCTGGTGGAGCCAAAAAAGGAGAACCACATTCCACCTCTGCGTCTAGATCTTGTTGTAAGCGGATAGGATCGATAAAATAGATAGAATAGGCTTCACCATTCGATAAGCTGACAATTCCATCACTTCTACATCCTTTCATTGGCGTTTCTACCTCGTCTCTTTCATCCCAGCCATATTTAAACGTCAGCTTGGGTGCGGTTTCCATATCCTTATTCCTCTAGTACAGCTTGTATTTTTCTTAACTCTTCAATGTTTAAGAGGGCTATACAGCGGATTCCAGGTTTATAAAGTACAGCCTAGAAACCGGGTTTCTTCTGGATTTCTCGCCAGAAATCGGTTTTATTCAAGAAACCCGGTTTCTCTGTACTTAACTTACCTGGAAAGTGCTGTATTTCTCTCACCCTGCTCAATACCATCAATTTAGCTGCGGTGCAGTCCCGCTAGTTCTACCATCACTACCACCTACGAGCTCGCCTCTACCTTCTTCCTCCTACCTCCTGCCTCCTGCCTCCATAGAGATATCCGGCCCGTACCAGGATCGAGTTCGGTTATCTCCTATTCACTACGTATGGGCACTAAAAAAAATTCAGGTCATTATGGAATAAGAAGCAAGCAAAACCCATAGTTTCACAGTCAGTGAGAGTCAGTTGTGCTTAAACCTAGAAGAGTGCCGGCAACCTTAAGGAAAAATGTAGAATTTTCACCTTAAGATAGATGCTTTTACCCTTTACGGCCCTCAAAAATTGTAATAGTATTGAGAAAAGTAAACTGAAAATAACTTCTACTTGTAGGAACCGTCAAAGCCAGTCAGCTTTTAATCAAGTTAATTGGATTGCCAGAGATAACGACCTAAAAGTACGCACCAAACAAAAAGCTTCTACCAATCGTCACTCATGCTTGAAGGGATAGGGAAACCTATCTCTAATATAAGTTTCTCTCCCGCTCCGAAAACTGGGGCAGGCTATGGTCAACTTTCTATCTGTTTAAGGAGTGTAATATTCACCCATGTCTAACGCCACCCCTAAAAACAAAACTGGTAAAGCCCCCTATATGGGCACAAGGCCAGACTCCTCAACAGATACGGTTCGTACCTATCTGCACGAGATCGGCCGTGTGGCGCTGCTCACCCGCGAGCAAGAGATTATTTACGGCAAGCAGGTGCAGCAAATGATGCAATTGCTAGAAGCAAAAGAAGAACTAGCTAAAGAACTGCGGCGCGAACCAACGGAGGTAGAATGGGCTTTGCAAGTGCAGCTAAGTGAAGCTGAACTCAAGCGCTTGATGCACCAAGGTCGGCGGGCCAAGCAGAAGATGATTGAAGCGAATTTGCGTTTAGTCGTGGCGATCGCGAAAAAGTACCAGAAACGCAATATGGAATTCTTGGATTTAATTCAAGAAGGTACTCTCGGCTTGGAGCGCGGTGTAGAGAAATTTGACCCGATGCGGGGATACAAATTTTCCACCTACGCCTATTGGTGGATTCGCCAAGCGATCACGCGCGCGATCGCCCAACACGCTCGTACCATCCGCTTGCCGATTCACATCACTGAAAAACTCAATAAAATCAAAAAAGTCCAGAGGGAACTAGCCCAGCAGTTAGGGCGCAGTCCCACGCCAGCGGAAATCGGCTCTGCACTAGAATTACACCCCTCCCAAATTCGGGAATACTTGCTGATGGCACGCCATCCAGTTTCTTTGGATCTGCGGGTGGGAGATAACCAGGATACAGAGCTACAAGAGCTTTTAGAGGATGAAAGCGCGTCTCCTGATGATTACATCACAGGGGAGTTGCTCCGACAAGACCTCAACAACCTGATGGCGGAACTGACTCCTCAACAGCGAGATGTCTTGAGTTTGCGGTTCGGTTTGGAGGATGGTCATGAAATGTCTTTGGCCAAAGTCGGAGAAAGGCTGAAACTCAGCCGCGAACGGGTGCGCCAGCTAGAACATCAAGCCCTCGCTCATTTGCGCCGTCGGCAGGCTCAAGTACGAGAATACCTAGCTAGCTAGATATTGGAGAGAAAAGATTTTAGATTAAAGCTAAAATCTTTTTTTGTATTTATAGCAGTCTTAGCCTTTAACAAGGGGTACAAAAACCGGGTTGGTTGCAAGCAACTGGTTGATTATGGCAAGCCTTTTCTCTCAGAAACCCGGTTTATTCAAACTAAATCGATTACGTGGCGTACTAGCAGGATTATTCTTAACTTTGGGGTTAGGAGCGATCGCTACTTACTTGACAACCACATCTGTAAGCGGATTAGGGTTGTTGGCTGTTGCGTCTCCGAAAGTCACTGCACTTTTGCGTCCGCCAGTCAAATTCTGTCCAAAACCATTTACCATTGACTCCGAGCCGGAGCCAACAAATGGTTTAATAACTGATGGCATTTATTTCTATGGTCAGTCTCCTCAACGCGACCAAGTTGAAAAGGAGTATTTCGTGTTTGAACTTCGCAAGGGGAAGGTAATAGGAGCTTTTTACCTTCCTCGGTCTGCTTTTTACTGTTTTTATGGCTCTCTACAATCAACTCAGCTAGATGTAAAGGTTGTAGATAGTTTCGACGGGAGTACGTCTCCCTATTCTGTCAATCTCCCACAGTATCATCGCCTATCGAATATCAGTGAGAACGATCGGCGGTTACTAAATATATGTAAAAAGACTTATCAACGGCAGGTTTGGGGACAATAGAGATATTGCTGCGTTCGCCGCAATACTAAGGAGTGCGATCGCGGCCTGACCCTGGATCTTTATTCCCAACCAAATTAAACTTTACGGTGTAAAGCGCTATGAGGCAAAACTCGCTGCACTTCTTCTACTGTAGTTATACCGCTTGCCACCTTTTCAATTGCTGCTAACCGAAAAGAAATAAAACCTTTTTCAACTAAATAGCGGTGCAACTGAGGCATTGTCCCCTCATAAATTAAATGGCGAATATTATTATCTAAATCTAGCAACTCAACAATTGCTTCTCTTCCTAAATAACCAGAATTAAAACAATTAGCGCAACCTCTACCCTTGCGCCAGCCAAAAGGATTGGCATCTTCCCAATCTAAAGCTAATACCTCCATATCCTCCTGAGTTGGTTTATAAGGTTCTGCACAATGAGGGCAAACTCGCCTCACTAAACGCTGAGCAACAATTCCTAAGAGAGCATCACTAATTAAACCTGGATCTGGCCCGATATCTTTTAATCTGGGAATAGCACCAATGGCATCATTAGTGTGCAAAGTTGTCAAGACTAAATGACCAGTTAATGCTGCCCTAACTGCTGTATCTGCGGTGTCGCGATCGCGAATTTCCCCCACCATAATAATATCAGGATCTTGACGCAAGATCGCCCGCAAACCCGCAGCCAAAGTCATCCCCGCCCTTTCATGTACCTGCGTTTGCGTAATCCCCGGTAAAACGTATTCCACCGGATCTTCCACCGTTACAACGTTCATGTGTTCCGTCGCTACTGACAGTAAACTCGTGTACAGCGTGCTAGTTTTTCCCGAACCAGTAGGCCCGGTAAAAATAATCATCCCTTGGGGTTGTTGCAACCAATTTTTATATATATTCAGTGCCTGGGGAGCAAACCCCAAACTATCTAAATCGCTAAAAGGATTTTCTTGTGGTAATAACCTAATTACGGCTTTTTCTCCACCTACGCAAGGCAAAATACTCACCCGCATATCTAACCCCATTTCTGAACCTTGACCGGCGGCATAATTCTCCCCAATGCGTCCATCTTGGGGACGGCGGCTTTCAGCAATGTCCATGTTAGACATAACTTTTAAAGCCACAACTACTTTACGACCAATCTCCGTAGGAAAAGTAGTAATTTTCCGTAAAATTCCATCAATCCGGTAGCGAACTCTTAAACCATCTGTCCCAGGTTCAAGGTGAATATCGCTGGCGCGGTTTCGCAGCGCCCCCGAAATCAAAGTTTTAATTCTACCAATTTGATCGGCTGCTTTTGTGAGGTAAAGTTCTGTAGTTTCACTAACATCTTCTGGTTCTAATTCTCCAGTAATCGGATTAATTAAAGGCGCAGAACTAATGCGGTTGGGGTCGAGATTTTGGCTGTGAAACCAGGCGCGGTAACTCTTGTCATCAATAGGAATAATTTTGATATCGCTGAAAGTGCGATCGCTCATTATTTTGAGCGATTCTACAGATACCTCTACGGGAGAACCCAAATAATAGCAGTTTCGCCACAACAATAGAGGAATTAGAGGTGGTAATATATTTCTATCGGGAAATTCCCGAAAAAAGCGAAAGCTAACTTCTCGGTCAAGTAACTGCAAATTTACGATTCCCTGATCGTCTACTAAGCTTTGCAGCGCTTGCTCGCAGGTAATGGCACGATTTCTCAGTTGTTGCCAAGCAGATAGGACTGAAGCAGTTTGCATGGTAGTTGCGAATCCTGACTAGAGTTTACTGTTCAAAGGACTTAGGAGAAACATCAAACTGTGAACGATTTTGTAATAACATCAAAATCTTAGCCTATAATTACGCTATACTCATCTTATAATCGCTCGCAAACATTTTTTTGTATTCCTGTGCGTTCTCTGCGTTTAGGCAAAAAAACCTTGGCTTTACAAATCAGTTAAAATTACTATAAACTCAGAGCTCAATAATAGTTATAATAGTTGACTAGCTTTCCACCAACTTATGAAGTTACGCTCCTTTTTATCTTTCCTTATTCCTGGCATTCTTGCCTTATTCGCGTTAAGTGCAGGTGGTTTTTACTGGCTAAAGGCTAACACCCCGCTGAATTTGCTGCAAGGCGGCCCGACTGGTGCCCCTGTGGCTGCGATGTTTGTGCCGAAGAGTGCGCCTGCTATGTTATCAATGCTAGTAAATCCCGATCGGTTGGAAGCTTTGCAGCAGGTTTTTTCTCCTTTCCAAGAGAAAGGGCGATGCCTTCGGCTGGCTACGCCTACGCACTCTGAAGTTAACCAAATTAAAAAAAGCTTGTTGGCAAATACGGGTTTGGATTACAGTCGAGATATTAAGCCCTGGTTGGGGGATGAAATTACTCTGGCGGTAACGGCGACGGATTTCGATCGCGATCGCAGCAATGGCAAACAAATTGGGCTATTATTAGCTCTGGCAAGCAACGATCCTGACCTGAGTCGAGAATTTCTAGAACGCTTCTGGCAGAAACCTACCGTTAGTGGTGAAAATATAGTTTCTGAACAATATAAAGGCGTGAAATTAATTTATAGGACAGGGAGTATGGGTAACACTCTTTCATCTCTGTCTTCAGCAGGATCGCCAAATTTAGCTACTGCTGTAGTTGGTAGCAGTTCCACAAATCATCATAGTTTTGTCCTCTTGGCTAACCATCCCAAGGTATTGCGAGAAGCCATTAATAACGTTCAAGCTGCCAATCTAAATCTGAATAATAATGCTGAATATCAAAAGACTTTAGAAGAGTTAAAAGGTGGCAGAATTGCTGTAGCCTTTGCAAATATAGCGGAAGTAAATGATTGGATTGGTACTCAAAAGGCAATTGGTGATGCACAAAAGGCAAATCCGATGGCATCTCCCTCAACACTGGCGATCGCTATGGGAATAAATCGGCAAGGATTACTTGCAGAAGCTGTTTTAGTCTCCCCTGAAGGTAAAAATTTTCAATCTCCAACCCCCAAATCTGGGCTAGTTAAGGCTTTAGATTATGTCCCGGAGGCGAGCCCTTTTGTAGCAGCGAGTACCGATCTCAACCATCTTTGGAACGAAATTGCTGCTGGAGTTACTGGTAACGATCTACTCTCAAAATTGGTAAATCAACCCCTAGCGGATCTGAAAGTAACTTGGGGTATTGATTTAGCAGAGGATATATTTAGTTGGGTGCGCGGCGAGTATGTTTTAGCTTTGTTACCCCGTCCAGATCGCAATGGCCCTGATTGGATTTTTGCGGCTGAAAAATCACCGGAGTCTGAAAAGGCCATCGCTCGTTTGGATGCGATCGCGCTCAGTCAAGATTATAGCATTGGCAGTTTTAACCTGGATAATCAAAAGATTTCGGCATGGACGCGCTTGACTACTAGCTCTAATTTTGATAATAAAAATACAGCTATTAAAGCTGAAGCTAAGGGCGTTCATGCTACTGTTGGGGAATACGAAGTTTTTACCACTTCTGTAGAGGCAATGGATGAAGCGCTGAAAGCTTCACAAACTGGAAGTCTGGCTAGAAATAGTGACTTTCAAACTAGCATTGCGCCTTTACCCCAGTTAAATTATGGTTATCTATACTTAGATTGGCCGTCAAGTAAGCCTGTGTGGGAGCGGCAAATACCGCTTTTGAGGTTGATTGAGTTATCTGCGAGGCCGTTTTTCGACCATTTGCGATCGCTTACTTTAACTAGCACTGGTGAAGAAGCTGGTGTACGGCGAGGGAGTGCTTTTATTCGGCTAAATTAAAAGGATAATTGGTAATTGGTAATTGGTAATTGGTAATTGGTAATCCCCCCTCCTCCCCATCCTCCCCATCTCCCCCATCTCCTCCTCTTTCCCTAGCCCCTAGCCCCTAGCCCCTAGCCCCTTCTTCTTAACACTTAACTGGTAGCCTAACAGTAAAAACAGACCCAGAACCCAACTTACTCTCAACTTCAATATCACCACCCATCATTAAGCAAAAGTGGCGGCTAATCGCCAATCCCAACCCCGTACCACCATATTGCCTCGTAGTAGACGTATCCCCTTGCATAAAAGGTTGAAATAAATGCTCTAATTGCGTGGCGGACATCCCAATTCCAGTATCAGCCACTTGGAACAACAAGAAACATAAATAATCTCCTTCACTTTCTATATCACCATTAAATATTTCTTCATTTCCTACCTTTTCATCCTTAGTAAGAGTAATAGTAATAGTACCATCCTTAGTAAACTTAGCTGCATTACTCAGCAAATTAAGTAATATTTGGCGAGTCTTAGTAGGATCGGCATACATTTCATCCAGATTGCTTCCAAAAGAAACCTCCAACTTATTAGAATTTTTCATAACTAGCGGTTCTACAGTAGCAATTACTTCCTCAATCAAATCTACAGGATTGAAATTTTCCAGGTAAAGTTCCATCCTTCCCGCTTCAATCTTAGAAATATCAAGAATATCACTAATCAAGCCTAACAGATGTTTTCCCGCCCTCTGAATCCTATCTAAATCCGAGATAAATTCTTCAGCTCCCAAATCTTCAGCATCTTCTTTCAACAGATCGCTGTAACCAATAATTGCATTAAGAGGAGTACGTAATTCGTGACTCATATTTGCTAAAAAAGCACTTTTGGCTTGATTAGCTGCAACCGCAGATTGGGCAACTTTTTGAAATTCTTCTGCGAGTTTACGTTGAGTAATATCCTCCGCAATGCCCACAATGCGGTAAATTTCCCCCACGTCATTATATATCGGAAAAGCGCGATCGCGAATCCAGCAAATAGAACCGTCAGGACGCAAAATCCGGTATTCTCGATCGTACTCTGCTTGCGTATTTTTCTCAATAAAAGACATCACCCGCTCGCGGTCATCGGGATGAATTGCACTTGCCAAACATTGCGGATTTTCGTATAAACTTTGACGACTGCAACCCCAAATTTGCTCGCAAGCAGGACTTACATAGAGTATCTGCTTTTGATTGGGGTCAATCATCCAAAAAACCTCATGGATATTTTCTGCCATTTGGCGAAAACGCTCCTCAGAAGCTCGTAGCTCGCCGACTATGCGTTGTAGTTCCGTTACATCCTGAACTAAAGAAGCTACTCCTACCACATTACCATCATCATCAATTAAAGTCGTGTTGTACCACTCACATAAAATAATCTTACCGTCTTTCCTTACATTCTCATTAGTGCTGCGCCTCCCTCCCCGATTTGTCGATAACTCTGCCCAAAGCTGATGGATGTAACTTAAATCTGTGTTAGGAATTAAAAGCTCGATCCCATTGCGCCCTAAAGCTTCTTCGCGGCTATATCCAAAAATTTGTTCCGCCCCTGGATTCCATTCAGAGACCTCAAAATTCACCTTCCATTCAATCACGCCCACCGGCGTTTGCTGAAAATGTAGAGCTAATTTTTTCTGAGATTTTTGCAGAGAAGCTATCAACCCCATCTTTTCCGCTTCGGCCTCTTTCTCAGCAGTAATATCTCGAATTAGAATCACTGTTCCTAAATAAGCTATTTTACTAGATTGGGAAATGGGAATCGAACACCGATGGTTAGCAACTGAATATTTCTCCTGAGTAATTGGAAATTGTGACTTACCATTAGCGGTAGTATCCAGACTTTGCTGATCTCGAATTAGGGAGCCACGCAGATTATTATCGTCTTTCAAAATAGCCGTTACAGCCGCCTTACCCGTGCGACCCCCAGCCAAAGGGATTTCCAATGTAAAAACATCTCTGGGACAGCTCTTACTGTGTTCCATTAATTGAGTTATCTCACTCCCAAACACCTCTTGGTACTCTTTGCCCTCAAGGTTAATTTCGCTCAAATCAAATAGAATTAAAAGAGCTGGATTAAAGCGGGCAATCTTTCCATTTTGGTCAATTACTAACAAACCATCAGCCAAATTATCGACGATGGCACTCAAATAAACTAGAGCTTCCTGAAGTTCCTCAGTAGCAGTTTCCACTCGCTCTTCCAAAGTAGCGAAAGACTCTTGCAACTGACCAGCCATGCTGTTAAAAGACCGAGCCAAAACCCCCAATTCCTGCGAGCGATTTACTTGTAGTTCCCCTTCCCATTCTCCCCGTGAAAAAGCCTCCGCAGCTTTGCTCAAACGCTCAATCGGCCCCACAATCCATTTAGAAGTCAGAATTCCTAGTAGCGTCGCTACTATCAGCGCACCCAAACAGAGCAAG
This sequence comes from Kamptonema formosum PCC 6407, assembly GCF_000332155.1. GTDB lineage: Bacteria > Cyanobacteriota > Cyanobacteriia > Cyanobacteriales > Microcoleaceae > Kamptonema > Kamptonema formosum. The sequence goes on from NZ_KB235903.1 coordinate 93,618, forward strand.
ATAGTAGTACGAGTATTGGCGTTAATTTCATCCATGAAATCTGCTTCTGGCACAACAACCACAATCAACCAATCAAGGCCTCTACCATCAGAAAGCGGTGTCACCTGAACGAATTGGCGATTTCCATCGAGGATGAAATCCGATTGTTGGCTGCTTTTAATTTTATTAAAATCCCCAAAGCTTTCAACTAAATGCTGCGCCGTCGAGCGAATCAGTGGATTTGGACTACCTATTGCCGACATTCGTTTAGGGTCATTATTACGACCAAAAAAAGGCGATTCAGGAGTTGAATTTGCCACCAGTTCTCCAGAGCGTTCGATGATAAAAGTCTCTCCCGATCGACCAATTTCCAGACTTCGCAGGAATTGATTAATCTGGGAGAGTACCAGGTCAGCACCAATTACACCTAAGAGTTCCCCTTGATTGCCATAAACTGGTCTAGCAGCAGTAATACCCAGTTTGGGAAAGCCAATATATGTGTAAATTTTGCTCCATTTCGCTTTGCCAGCTTTAACTGCGGCTGTATACCAGGGGCGAGGCCGGGGATCGTAGTTAGGGGTGACTTTTAACAGCTTGGAAATATTACCTAAGTTATCGAGACCATAGCTATGAAAGTCGTAGTTAGTGGATTGGTCGCAAACTCCAATTCGCAATTGACCATTATCAAGGCGTTCCACGCCAATAAACTCTTTTTCTTCTGAGGAGAACTGAATGTAGCCGATAGTATCAAAACTTTGAATTTGTTTAAAGAGATAGCGCTTAAGGCCTTCGGAGTCGTGTAAATCTAAAAGACCAAGGCGGAAGGCATTGATGTTAATTTGATTGATAGTATGAGGTGTTTCTACGTAACTGTAAAGGTGTTGCTGGATGCGGGCAGTTACTTCGCTGCGAAGTTGCGTTGCCACGTTATTGACAGCCTTTTGCCCATTCCGCAGCGAGAGCCACCCTGTCAGTGCTACGGCCGCAAAAGTCTGGAGTGTGAAGGGTACTACTAGGACAGTGCCAAGAGGCACTTTTCCTGATACTTTTATAATCTGGGCGATCAGATATTTTAGCGGCATCATGGAATAATTAATTCAAAATTCAAACTTAAAAATGTTTGAAATTCTTGTGCTTTAAGAGATCCGGCTAGAAAGCAATGGACTTTTGACTAACCTGAGAACTGATTCTCAAATGAAAAATTTTCTCAGCAGTTTGCCAGCAAAGAAGCTTTATCCTAGCAACCAGAGTTGGAAGGGGAACGCCTCTTAACTTAACCTATAGTCTGGAAAATGCAACCGCACCAACAAATTTTTCCTTTACATAAACCAAACTAGGGGAGAAACTAGAGGGTAGAAGGCAGAGGGCATAAAGATTCAGTTATCTAGAAGGGAATAAGGTTCTAGCTGCTTAATATGTGTTTACATACTTGTTGATTTTTGTCTACCTACTTATTTGCTATATAGCAATCGCCACAATGGTTAAGACACTCGCTCATGGCCCAAACTATTGACTCTCTTTCCCTTATTTCCCTTATTTCCCTTATTTCCCTTATTTCCCTTATTTCCCTTCTTTCCCTAGCCCCTAGCCCCTAGCCCCTAGCCCCTAGCCCCTAACCGCCCTGGCGGTTGCTATACTTTCCAGATGCCAGCGTGAACTTTGAACCCCATCTCTTGAAGTCGATACTTAGAGTCCTTGAGATTATGCTGCACGTTCTCCATCGCCACTTGTCTTTCCTCTAGGGGGCAGCTAGTGGTAATCTCTGAGACGAGTTCCTTAAAGTGAACTACGTGACCTAGTACCTGCTGGCTAAGTACAATGTAAGCTGTAATCAGGGCGGCTCCCCTTTCGTCACGTGGGCCTATGACCCAATGTATATCTACGTGCGTTTCACCAATCTCTTTTGCTCTGAGGAAAGCCAGATACCCTTCGGCATCCTCAAATTCTAAATAGGCCATTGTACTGATGTTAATTCCTTGTTGATTCTAAAGTAATATTTTTACAGCCTGAGAACTTGTGGATTTCCAAAGTGTAACAGGCTCAGGGTAAGGCAGAGCAAAATATTTTCTCCAACTGGGTGCTTTCTCTATGGCTGGGCCATTTGGCTTAAGACTAGGTATGAGCACTATTTATTTACTGGCAAAAATTATGTGCTTGTGTGGCGATCGCATCTCCTTAAGGACTACGATCTAATTTGCGATCGCTGTTAGGTTAGATATGTTCCAGATCGAGTTAGGTTTTTTCTCAAAAAAAACCTGATATCAGGATTTAGGGATGCAACTTGTATTGTAATTGACATTCCCCGGGAATTAGGCAACGGGTTTTCAGGCTAGCTATTATAAATTTCAGATTTTACAAATCGTTCACTTAACCCTGCTCGTAAAGAACCCATGAAAGAAGGACAAACGCTAAAAGGACGCTATAAAATCATTCAAGACCTCAAGAGAGGAGCTTTTGGCAGAACTTACTGCGCCGAAGATGAGCAGGATTCTCAAGGAAGCTTGTACGTTGTCAAACAACTTCAGCCAAATACAACTAATCCGGCAATTTTAGACGAAGCGCGACGGAGATTTGAACTAGAAGCTTCAACTTTGGAAAAGTTGGGCGATCACGATCAAATCCCTAAACTTTTAGCTCATTTTGAGGAAAATCAAGAATTTTATTTAGTTCAGGATTTTGTTGACGGTCAAGATTTGAGCCGAGAAATTACTGAAGGTAAGCGGTGGAATGAAAGCGATGTGGTGACGATGTTGGTGGATGTTCTGGAAGTTTTAGAGTACATCCATCAGCAAAATGTGATTCACCGCGATATTAAACCATCTAATTTAATTAGGCGTAAGTCCGACCACAAAATTGTGCTGATTGACTTTGGCGCGGTAAAAGAAATAGAAACTTTAGTAATTAATACGTCAGGGCAAACGAGTGGTTCTGTGATCGGTACGCCGGGGTATATGCCGATTGAACATTTGGGGGGAAGACCGCGTTTTAATAGCGATATTTATGCCTTGGGAATGACTGCTATTCAAGCGATAACTGGGGTAGTTCCTCTGAGATTGCCGCGAGATTCCCAAACAGATGAAGTGGTCTGGCGGAATGTGGTAGAAGTGAACGAACAGCTAGCAGATATTTTAGATAAAATGGTCAGGTCGCAATCTCGCGATCGCTATCAGTCAGCAACGGAAGTTTTAGACGATCTGCGGGTTGTAGTTAATGAAATCCGGGGACTGCACAGAATAGGACAAATATTAGATAAGCGTTATAAAATTATTAGTTTGTTGGGAGAAGGGAGATTTGGACAAACTTATTTGGCTCTAGATCAGCGCCGAACTGATAATGCTCGCTGTGTTATTAAGCAACTTAAGCTGCAAGCAAATCATCCTTTGATTGTACGGGAAGCAAGAAGAATATTTGAAACTGAAGCCCAAGTTATGTACAGTTTGGGTAAAAACGAATTGATTCCAGAACTGTTGGGGGAGTTTGAAGAAAATCAAGAATTTTATTTAGTTTGGGAATTTATAGAAGGTGAAGAAGTTAGTAAAGAAATTGCCCACAATCGATTTAATGAAGAGCAGGTAGTTGACCTTTTACAAGATGTTCTTTTAACTCTGGCTTTTGCTCACGAACAAACTATTCACTGCGATATTAAACCTGATAATTTAATCCGGCGTTCCTTGGATGGCAGGGTGATGTTAACTGATTTCGGTTCAGTTAAGCAAATTAGCACTTTAGTAGTGAATTATCAAGGGCAATTGAGCATTACTAATGTTATCGGTACACCTGGATATATGCCGAAGGAACAGCAAGCTGGAAATCCGCGCCCTAATAGTGATATTTATGCTTTGGGGATGACGGCGATTCATGCTTTAACAGGGGTATTTCCAGCAGAATTAGGTCAAGAACCAAATACGGGGGAGGTGAATTGGCGAAGCCTACGGCAGGCTTCGCCAACGCAAGCTCAAGTTAGTGAGAATTTAGGGGCAATTTTAGATAAGATGGTGCTCAGCTATTTTCGCTCGCGTTATGAATCTGTAGATGAAGTCCTTAATGATTTGCGGAAGGTTCACAGCACTCCCAAGGTGGCAGGCGAGTTAGAAATTCATCCATATTTTGAGTTAGAAGATGGCGATTTTTTTGAGTTAGAAGCTAGTAGGGAGAGTGCCTTGCTACCTGCTAGGGACAAGTCAGAAATTCACTCGGATTCCGAGACAAGAAATGGGGCAATGCAACAGCGGGTAGCTGATAGCAATCAAGCTAAAACAGAGGATTTAGTGGCAGTTCCTCCCGCGATCGAGGAAGAAGCGACTGCTACTAAATTACCTCTAACGACAGCGATCGTTACTCTCCCTACATCGCATCGAAAAATTTTGCCTATTTCTCTGGCAATATTAGCCGTTTTGCTGACTGTAGGCGGCATATTTATCTGGCCGTCTGTACAATTTATTTATTTGTTGAATCAATGTAATGGGTTGATTGAGGCGGAACAAGGAGAAGAAGCAGTACAGGCGTGCGATCGCGCCATAGCTATTAAACCAAACGATCCCGAAGCTTTGAAGGATCAAGGCGACGCACTATCTAGTTTAGAACGCTATGAGGCGGCGCTGGTAACTTATGATAAGGCGCTACAATATAAGCCAGATTTTTATCAAGCTTGGAACACGAAGGGCCAAGTTTTATACAAATTACAACGTTATAATGAGGCCCTGGAGGCCCACGAAAAGGCGATCGCGATCGCGCCAACAGATGCTAAGGGTTTGAATGGTAGAGGCGTGGCGATGATTGGTTTGGGTAAGTATGATGATGCTTTGGTAGCTTTTGATAAGGCGATCGCGACTAACCCAGATGACTCCCAAGCGTGGGAAAATAAGGGCTTAGCATTGGAGTATTTGCAGCGAACTCAAGATGCAGGAGGCGCATACAAAGAAGCGATCGCTTTACTTGATAATCAGCTTAAACAAAAGCCAGAGAATGTCAAGGCATGGGTAGATAAAGGCCGCGTATTGGGTAAATTGCAGCGTCATACAGAGGCGTTAGCCGCCTATGATAATGCCATTCAAATTAAATCAGATTTTTATCCGGCGTGGATTGGTAAAGGTAGTACCCTATTTTTCATGCAGCGCTTTCAAGATGCGTTGAATGCTTACGATAAGGCGGTGGAAATTCGCCCGAAATACTATTTACCTTGGCATAATCGGGGTTCCGTATTGTCGGATGGGTTACAGCGTTATGAAAATGCTTTAGCTTCTTATCAAAAGGCGATCGATCTTAACCCCAATTTTTTCCCTGCTTTGCGAGATCAAGGTAAGGCGCTGATGCAGTTGCAGAAATATGAAGACGCGATCGCAGCTTTTGACAAGGCGCTGAAAATCAATCCCAATGACTATCCATCTTGGGGTAGTAGAGGGATTGCTTTGACTAAGCTACAGCGTTATGATGAAGCCTTAGCAGCTTTTGATAAGGCGATCGCGATTAATTCAAATGACCCCCTAGCTTGGGCCAATCGCGCTTGGGCCTTGGAACAGTGGGGACGCTCTGAGGATGCGATCGCGGCCTATAATAAAGCAATTGAAATTAAGCCAGATTTTCAACCTGCGATCGAAGCCAGAAAAATGTTATTGGAGAAGTTGGGACTACAATAAGTATATCGATTCAATTGGGAATTGGTAATTGGTAATTGGTAATGGCTAATTGCTAATCGCTAATGGCTAAACGTAAGGTGGGCGATCGCCGCAAAAATCTTGTCACAATTCGCTAATATGGTTTCAGCGATCGCCCACCCTACAAGCTAACTATCCATCTCCCCCATCTCCCTCATCCTTCCCATCCTCCCCATCTCCCCCATCTCCCCCATCCTCCCCATCCTCCCCCTCTCTTTCCCTAGCCCCTAGCCCCTAGCCCCTAGCCCCTTCTTTATGCTGATATATCCCGGCTGATTTTTAACTCGTTCAATCCAATTTTGAATCGCGGGAAATCCTGCTAGATCAAATCCGCCTTCGTCAGCAACGTGAGTATAGGCAAACAAACCGATGTCAGCAATAGTGTAGCGATCGCCTACAAAAAACTGATGCTTTTCCAAATGCCTTTCCATCACACCTAACGCCGCATAACCAGGTGCGCGTTTTTGATTAAGCGCCTCTCGATATTCATCAGCTTTATTTAAAATCGAAATCCAAAATCTAGAAGTAGCAATAAAAGGTTCGTGACTGTATTGTTCAAAAAATAACCATTTCATCACTTCTGCGCGTTGAAACTTATCAGTCGGGAAAAAATCAGTTTCTTCACCCAAGTAAAACATAATCGCATTCGACTCCGCCAGAAATTTACCAGGTTCAATTTCTAAAACAGGAATGCGACCATTAGGATTTTTTAGTAAAAATTCTGGAGTGCGACTTTCCCCTTTGAGAATATCAACCTCAATGCGTTCAAAAGCAATTCCCAACTGTGTCAAAAGTAGGCGAATTTTGTAGCAATTGCCAGAAGATGAAAACTCGTACAATCGTAGCATATAGAAGAAGGAAGAAGGAAGAAGGAAGGAAGAAGGAAGAAGGAAGAAGAATTTATAAAGCAACTAGCATAGATATTCGTAATATCACCCTCTGGGCGGTATGTCACTACCCAAAGGGCGGCATCACCTAAGTTCTCAAACAAATATTTTTTATGTCATTATCACAAATTACTATACTACGATATCACGAATGATGAATATTGTCAAAACCAGCCACTTCTGCCAGAGTGTAAAGCGGTCTACCTTTCACCTCCTCATAAATGCGTCCTATATATTCGCCTAAAATGCCAATACTGACCAACTGTACCGCACCCAAAAAGAAAATAGCCATTAAAATAGTTGCTAAACCAGTTAATACAGAATGCGGGTAAAAAACTCGCCAATATAAAACCAAAAGCGCCATAATAATAGAAACAACGGCAGCAAATAAACCCACATAAGTAGATAATCGGAGAGGAACCTTAGAAAAAGATACCAAACCATTCAAAGCTAATCCTAGAGATTTCGTAAAAGTATACTTAACATCGCCAGCAAAACGAGGATCGCGATCGAATTTAACTGCCGTTTGTCGAAAACCAATCCAAGCTCGTAATCCCCGAATATAACGATTACGTTCAGGCATTTTATTTAGGACATCAACCACACACCGATCCATCAAACAAAAATCCCCCGTATCGATAGGAATATCCACATCTGCTAGATGCCGCAAAATGCGATAATATAGATAAGCAGGCATTCGTTTTAACCAGCTTTCTTGGCGACGTTGAGTCCTTTGAGCGTAAACCACTTGATAACCGAGTCGCCACTGTTCTACCATATCTAAAATTAACTCTGGCGGGTCTTGTAAATCACCATCAAGAATTACGACAACTTGACCGCGTGCAAAATTTACGCCAGCCGTAACAGCTATCTGGTGGCCGAAATTACGAGCGAAACTTAGATAACAAATTCGCGAGTCTTTTTGATGAAGTTCGCGGATTATTGGTAAGGAACGATCGTGGCTACCATCATTGATTAAAATTAACTCAACTGGCCCATCCATTCGCTCCATGACTGTACTGATTCGCCGATACAATTCAGCGAGGCTTTCCTCCTCGTTATAAATAGGAATTACAAAGGAATATTTAGGGAACATGGTTCATCTCCGGCAAATTACTTACGATCTGTCATTGCGAGCGAAGCGAAGCAATCTCAACACCTTTAGGACTTGTAAAAAAACCATTTTCTCCAAAAAATCGGGGATTTATCCGAGAGATATTGACACAGAAAAAGGTTTTCGCTCCCCCGTGTGTAAGTCCTGACCTTGCGATTGCTTCGCTTTGCTCGCAATGACAAGTATTTAAGTGGACATGATATTACCAATTACCAGTTACCAATTACCAGTTACCAGTTAACAGTTAACAGTTAACAGTTAACAGTTATAAATTCATCTTCCTAATTTATTAGGAATACCTTCGCAGCCACCGGGAATGGTTTTTCTAGATTGTTCACCACACCAAGAACAACAATAGTATCTTTGGTCGTCAGATAACCGCTTAACACCTGTGAAATCAGCATTTTCAATGACTGCGCCCGTGTTTTTGCCTGTATTGTAATCGGGGATATCGGTGCGACTGCGAGGTGAAGCGGTTTCTACTGAGCCGTAAAATAGGGATGCGCCTTTGAGATCGGCTCTGGCGAGGTTCGCGTCGTATAAAATTGTACGGGAAAGGTTAGCTTTCACGAGGTCGCTGCCGCTGAGATTGGCTCTGACGAGGTTGGCTTCGCTTAAGTCTGTCCAGCGTAAATCCATGTTAGCGAGATCGGCTCCTGCTAACATCACGCCGATTTCGATGACGCGCACGCCGTATTCGCGATCTTCAGCGTAACCGCCGTCTCCGTCAAGGATGGGACGACCTAAATGGCGATCGCGCTTAATTGGGGTAACTAATTTAGCTTGGGATAGAAAGCGCATAATTTTGGCTTTGCCTTCTGCGTCTACACTGCTCATAATGGCAGCGGTGCGACCTTCTGCGATCGCTCTTTCTTGGGGCCAGTCTTCCAAGAATCCCTGTTCGTCTAAAGCTAAGTCGGAAACGCCTTGAAAATAAGCGTCTATGGTTTGCTGCTGAGTAATTCTATTTTGTTGAATTGTCAAGTCTTTTGAGATCACATATTGTCGCCAAGCGACGTAAACGCCCAGAATTGCGATCAGAATTTGCCCTAATGCGCCGATCAATTCGCCCAATGCGCCGATCGCATCCCAGTTAATCTGGATGTTAGGGCCGTCCGGTTCGTTATTGGTACTACTCAGCATCAATAAGCCCACGATTCCCGCTAAAATCCCAAAGCAAGCAACGATCAGAGTGCGCCAGGTGGGGGGGATGACTTGCGTCCAGATGTGGCCCCAACTCGGCCAAATGACGCGCAGAGACATGGCGATCGCCGCGATCGCACCGAGTAACCCGATCCAGACGTTATCGTTGGCCAATCCGATAATCATGGCCGCGATCGCGCCTAGTGTGAAGGCTGAGGCGGACAATTCAGCAGGGGTTTGTTGCGGTGGTTTGAGTTCAGGAGGTGTCGGCTTGGGAGTTATCGGTTTGTTTGGTTTGGAAGCCACGAGCACCCCTTCTTCTGAGGGGACATTGGCGGCGTTACCGTTGGGACTTTCTGCAATATTAACATTTTATTTGCGATTGCAGTTCAGTTGATGGAGAAAGCAGAAACGCAAAAAATTAATATTAACAAATCTATTAAAGATAAATTTTATGAATGGTTTGCCACTCGTACCAAAACTAAACTCGATGAGATTAAAGCTGAATCAAGTGCCGGCTTTGACTTGTTAGGTATCATTAAAGGTAAATTGCAAGCAGATGCAGTAACTAGAACCGAGATTAAGGAAGAATTAGGAAAAAACTTTGCCGATCTTATCGGGCGAATCAATGAAATCGCCGTTGCGATTGAGAACTCAGTTAATAAAGACATACTTGTGATTATTGATGATTTAGACAAGTTGGATTTAGCTTTAATAGGAAATATTTATAGAGACAATATTAAGGCGTTACTTTCGCCACAATTTCGGGTGATTTTTACGATTCCGATTGCAGTAGTTAGAAACATCAATTTGCGGTCAACAATCAGTACAGAGACAGACAACAAAATTCAAATCATGCCTGTTTCTAAACTCTTTGCCAAAGGAGAAAATAGGCAACTTAACCCTATAGCTCTTGAGCAAACTAATCTTCTGTTCTTGGATATTTTGCAAAAGCGCCTTTCTTCTAGATTGATAGAACCGGAAATAGCGCAACAGATCGTTTTTAAAAGTGGCGGCGTGTTGCGAGAGATGATCCGCATCGCGAATAAATGTTGTGAAGAATGTTTGTTGTTAATTGAGGAAAAACCGTCTCGCCAAGATATCAAAATTAATCAGGAAATCCTCAACCGTTCGTTAACTGAGTTGCGTCTCGAATTTACCGCCGGTTTAGGCAAAGTTGAGTTTGAGATATTAACTGCCACTTACAAAAACTATGAACCTGACGACTCAAACAATACAAACTTTTTAGACTTGCTACACGGCTTATATGTGTTAGAATATAGAAATGATGATTTATGGTATGATATCCACCCCATCGTCTGCGACCTCTTGAAGCGTCGGGGATTAATTTGATTATGCCAGAAGATTTTTTAGAAGATAAAATTGACAACGAAAAAAGCTATCGCCAGTTATTAGTATCGATCAAGGCGAGTCAGGGAATTTTATCGGTACTGGTTGCTGTTTGCGATGATATCAACTTTCGAGAAAGCCTGATTAGGCGTTACGAAGGGGAACTGGAAAAATGGAATATTCGCCCCTATCGATTGAGACTTGCCAGAGGGGAACCTAGTTTGAGAAGTGCCATTGCTAACCAGGTAGAGATAGATGAGTATTTGCAACAGCGAGGTAGGTCAGTTTTAACGGTTGTTGGTGCTGAAGATTTATCCTTTTTGAGTAGAAATTCTGAGCGATCGGAACAAGATAAATTTTTTGGTTATCTCCAGTGGACGCGGGAAGGATTGCGGGCTTTTCCTTTTCCTATTGTCTTGTGGATTACTAATGATATTTTTGGCAAAATTAACAGAAGAGCACCGGATTTTTGGAGTTGGCGGAAAGGAGTTTTTCGGTTTGAAGCTATCAAAGTTAGTCTAGTTGCAGTGACAGGATCTATAGCGGTAATAGGTGAAGATGTATCGAAAGATTCTAGTTTATCTAATTTTAATCAAAATGACTTTTTATTATCCCTAGAAGATTTGCAAGGATTAATTGAACAAACCCGGAGTAGAAATGGTGATAAAGATCCTAAGTTGGCAGGTTTGTATAGTCGGATAGCGCAGGTGTATGAAGCTAGATTGGATCGAGGAGAATCGGAAGATTATCGAAAAGAGAGAGAATTGGCGATCGCGTATTTGTATCAAGCTATTGAACTGCAAAAAGAGTTTGGATTAAAGTTTGATTTAGTGGGTAGTTTGAATCGAGTGGGATTGATTTTTCAAGTTGAAGGGAGGTTTAAAGAAGCAATTGAACTACATCGGGAAGCGTTGGCAATTTCACAGGAAATACGCGATCGGCAAGGTGAAGCTACTTCCTATAGAGGTTTAGGCAATGCTTACAGTTCCCTCAGAAAATACCAGCAAGCGATACATTTCTATCAGCAATCTCTGGAAATTTCACAGGAAATCGGCGATCGCCGAGGTGACGCTAGTTCCCTCAATGGTTTAGGCAATGCTTACAGTTCCCTCGGAGAATACCAGCAAGCAATACAGTTCCATCAGCAATCTCTGGAAATTGAACGGGAAATCGGCAATTGCCAAGGTGAAGCTAGTTCCCTCACTAATTTAGGCATTGTTTACCAATCCCTCAGACAATACCAGCAAGCGATACAGTTCCATCAGCAATCTCTGGAAATTTCACAGGAAATCGGCGATCTTCAAGGTGAAGCTAATTCCCTTGGCAATTTAGGCAATGTTTATGACTCCCTCGGAGAATACCAGCAAGCGATAAAGTTCCATCAGCAATCTCTGGAAATTGCACGGCAAATTGGCGATCGCAGAAGTGAAGCTATTTCCCTCAATAATTTAGGTAATGCTCACAACTCGCTCGAAAAATACCAGCAAGCGATACAGTTCCATCAGCAATCTCTGGAACTTGCACAGGAAATACGCGATTGCGAAATTAAATATGCCGATCTGTGCAATATTGGCAATTGTCACCGATTTTTAAAGGAATACCCGCAAGCGATTAATTACTATCAACAAGCGCTAGTAATTTTACGGGAAAAATGCGATCGCAAAGGTGAAGCCAATATCCTTCAATGTCTAGCTGCATCGTATTATCAGACTGGCAAAATTAAAGAAGCATTTGCAGCCGCTTCCCAAGCAGTTCAGATATTAATGGAAATTGCTACATCTCTAGATGATTACCCTTTCCCCAAGTGGATAAAATCAGCGATTAAATTTGCACAACGAGGTAAATGGCAAATTGCCTTGTGCTTTGTTGCGGGGTTGATGGCCTTTCCTTTGGTTCCGTTTGTTATAGTTGCATTTGTAGCCTTGACAATATGGCGGCTAATCCACCCTAAACTGAATCGACATTGAAGTAAAATAAAACATCTCCACAGATTTTAAGCTATGAACACAAAACTCATTGAATCCCTAGTACAAATCATCGAAACACTCTCAGAAGAGGAGAAATTGCTAATAAAAGCTAAATTATTTAGTAACATTCCCTATCCTTCAACTTCGGAAATAACCCAGTTAGCCCAAAGCGGAGGAGCATTTCAATTTCTGCACGATGAGCCTGATGTTTATACTCTTGAAGATGGAGAAACAATGAAGTAAAATAGAAAAATCACACCAATTTAAAGAGGTGAAATAAAATGACACTTGTACTGCCGAACTTAAAAGACAAACAAATGGGTCAAGTTCTCACCATAATAACTGTCACCAATCGCATCGATCGAGTCCTAGCCGATCGCGGCTTCATTTCCCATGATGAAATCCGCACTATGACACTCGATCGAGTCCTAGTTGATACGGGCGCAACATTACTCTCCTTACCCGCTCATATTATCAGTCAGCTAGGTTTAATTCAAGTAGGAGAAAGGGATGTAGAAACATCTGCTGGCATCAAAAAAGGTCGAATCTTTGCTGATGTCGAACTTTTTGTAGAAGGGAGAGAAGGCAGATTTGATTGTTTAGAACTGCCGGAAGGAGTGAATGCGGTTTTGTTAGGTGTCACTCCCTTAGAAATATTAGGTTTAGAACCCGATTTAAAAAATCAAAGGCTGCGGGTATTGCCGATGAATGAAGAGCAAACATATTTGATGGTATAATCTTAAAATTGGGCGATTAAAATCGCGGCTACACAAGCAAAGTCCGCCTACGCGGACTGATAGAAATTTCAACCCGCGTAGGCGGGTTTCGTCTGTGTAGACGCGGTTTCAACCGCCAACAAATATAAATAAATTAATTCAATAATTTACTAAGAAAAGCCAAGAGCAAGAACTAACAAAAGCCAAGAGCAAAAACATGATAATATACCTCCATAAAGAAAGACTAAAATAACTGCTGACTATGGTAAGGAATGGCATAGGGATTCGCACGGCTCAAGCGCGTTCAGAGCGCATAGTCGGTCAAATTCATGTTTACGACGGCGCTAGTAAAGGCAAATCTCAGGCCGCCTTGGGCGTAGTTTTGCGCTCTATTGGCTTGGGCATCAATTCTGACTCCCCCACAAGAGTTTTACTGCTGCGGTTTCTGAAAGGGCCGGGGCGCTCCTATGATGAAGATGGGGCAATAGAAGCTTTACAACGGGGCTTTCCCCATTTAATAGACCAAGTGCGTACTGGCAGAGCAGAATATTTCGGCTCCAAAGAAATTACCCGCTTTGATAGATTAGAGGCTCAGCGGGGGTGGGACGTGGCAAAAGGCGCGATCGCATCAGATTTATACTCAGTTGTAGTTCTCGACGAAATTAACCCCGTCTTAGACCTCGGTTTACTGCCCATCGAAGAAATAGTTAATACCCTCAAACACAAATCCGAACACTTAGAAATTATCGCCACAGGTAGGGCCGCCCCCCAAGCACTGCTAGATATCGCCGACTTGCACTCAGAAATGAAGGCCCACCATCACCCCGCCGCCGCAGCTAGCGGCATTACAGGGATCGAGATTTACACCGGCGCTGGTAAAGGCAAATCTACTAGCGCCCTCGGTAAAGCTTTACAGGCCATCGGTAGAGGCATTAGCCAAGATCAATCCCATCGTGTATTAATTATGCAGTGGCTCAAAGGGGGGACAGGCTATACAGAAGATGCCGCGATCGCAGCCTTGCGACAGATATATCCTTATTTAGTAGATCATCAACGTTGCGGCCGAGATGCGATCGTTTGGCGCGGACAGCAACAAGAGCTAGACTATGTAGAAGCCGAGCGCGGTTGGGAAATAGCTAGAGCTGCGATCGCATCTGGCTTATATAAAACTATCATCCTCGACGAACTCAACCCCACCGTTGACCTCGAACTCTTACCCGTAGAACCCATAGTCGAAGCCCTACTCCGAAAACCCCGCGATACAGAAATCATTATCACCGGGCGCTGCTACAAACCCCACGCTTATTTTGACCTAGCCAGCGTCCACTCCGAAGTTTTCTGTCACAAACATTATGGCGATCGCGGAGTAGAATTAAAGCGCGGCGTAGACTTTTAAAATATAGTCAGACAGAAAATGAACATTTGATTCTCTTCCCCTCTTTCCCTAGCCCTGAGCATCGTAGCCCCTAGCCCCTAGCCCCTAGCTATAACCCCTGACAGACTGGGGAACTGACCGACTGGCAAACTGGCTACAGAATAACCCTAAAGAATAAACTTCATAGGTTTTTTCGCCGAAATATCTTAAAATCGACTGAACGATTTAGAAAATGTGTTATTTATGCGTAAGTCCTAAAGTCGAGCCTACCTGTGCCAACAGCAACAGCCGCGACCTGCTTTAGGCTAAACCGCAATCTAAGCCAAACCCATCTGCTAACTTTCAAAACCTTAGCCTCTAGGCACCGCTGTGCCTGGAACCAAGCCAAAAGACCTAAAACGCTTGCGGAACTTGGAGTTTGCCAATCCCGTCTAACCCACTATAAATATCTTCCCAAATCTAAAGAGGATTATTGTAGGGTGAAGACTTTCACAGCAATAGCCAGCCAGCAAAAAGTTGGCTCAAGAGAAAGTCTAGACACGCTTACTCAAAGTGGGCTAGACTTGCGACTGGCAAAAAGGTTAAACTACAGCGGAATCCAAATATTTGGTTTTCTAGGCAGAGTCTGTAGTCGCAGTAGCGCGATTACCAACAAGTAGAGGAGTGAAAGTGTATGACAACGCTAGATGACAATCCTAATCAGCTAGATTTAAACCTACCCGGACTAGGGCCGGACACTATATTCGCAGGTGCTGGTGCTGATTTTATTAGAACCGCTACCCTGGGCGGAAGTTTAATCTTTGGTCAAGGGGACAACGACACCCTAATAGCCCTTGGCCCTAACGATACTCTGTACGGCGGCGACGACGAAGACTCCCTGCGGACTCAGCGCACCCCCGCCTATATCTATGGCGATGGAGGCAATGACACGATCATCGCTGAAGCCCGCGCCACATTGTATGGTGGTGATGCCGACGACTTCATCCAAGGTACCGCCGAAGCCAACCTCATGTTTGGTAATCAGGGCGCAGATATCATGCTTGGCGGCGCACAGAGGAGAGATTCCCTCTACGGTGGCAAAGGCAATGACTCCATCGGTTTCTTTACTGGTGTTGGTGATGGCAGCAATAACCTCGGCTTAACTCTAAGTGGCGGTGTTGCTGGCTTCGTGGGCAATGAAGGCAATAACTTCTTGCGCGGTGATTTGGGCGATGACTTAATTGCAGGTATCAATCAAAGAGATACCCTGTACGGCGGCAAGGGTAACGACACCCTGCGAGTTGTCGGCAGCAACAGCTATGCGTCAGGGGATGATGATAATGACACCCTGAGAGTTTTTAACTCTCTGGAGACCAATTTTTTCTCCACCAGCCCTGTGACTATCGGTCTCGAAAGAATCAGTTTGATCGGCGGTGCCGGCGACGATTCTCTCTATGGCGGTATTGGCGATTTTCGAGCCGGCAAGAACTTCTACGATGGTGGAGACGGCAATGACACGATCGTCAGTTTCGCTTTCCAAGACACTGTATTGGGAGGTGATGGCAACGACTTCATCACCTCCAGCACGGCCACTGGGATCTCCAGCCAAGGAGCTAACATTTCTACCCCAGGCTACGCCGGCAATAGCTTATTAGATGGCGGTCGCGGCAACGACACGATCAGAGCTGCCTTTTCAACTGATACGATGATTGGCGGTGAGGGTAGCGATAGCTTGAGTGGAGTTTTCACTCAAGCCAGCGGTGCAGACGGTGACGACACCATCGATGCCTCCCTTGCAGCTAATTTCGGGCCGATTACTCTGGATGGTGGCCTGGGCAACGACCGCTTAATTGGCAACCGCAGTGCGACTAACTTCTTCAACGGCGGTGAAGGCAATGACTTCATAGTGTTTGCCTCCACAGGCGACAGCTTGATTGGTAGCTTTGCGGGTAATGACACTATTAGCTACGCTACAAATGTCAGCTTTGGCAACATCACAACGCCCACCGTTATCAGCGATTTCTTAGGCAATAACCTGATTACTGGTGGTAATGGTCGTGATTCCATAACTACTGGTGCGGGCAATGACATCCTGATTGGTGGCCCTCAAGGAGACTTAAGTACCGATACTTTAGATGGCGGCGATGGCGACGACTCTCTATACGGTGACTTTGGCAATGACAACTTGATTGGAGGTAACGGCAACGATACCCTAATCGGCGGGCCTGGTGCTGATACCCTCACTGGCGGCTCTGGTAACGATGTATTCGTTTACTTCAATCCATTTGAGGGCGGAACACTCACAGCGCAAGTCGATGGTATTGTCGATTTCGTGGTCGGTCAAGACAGGATCGCTCTATCTTCGACGGGCTTACCTGGTGGGGCTGGCTTTGGCTTCCCAATTTCAGGGGTCGCGAACAGAAGACCTCTAGATCGGGAGTTCCTCGTGCTTGAGGATGTCTTGGCTACGGGTACACAGGCAGAGGCAAATGCACCAGCACAATTCCTCGTTTATGAAAACCTGAGCGGAAATCTGTACTTCGACACCAACGGCGTTAGTGCTGGCGGTTTGGTTCCACTCGCAAACTTTAACAACCGACCAAGAATCAGCGAGTCTGACATCATTCTGTTCTAGTTGAATAGTTTAGGTTGTACAGCGAGTTTAATTCAACTCTGCTGTATCCAGCAAGCTAGGGATTGAGATCCCTAGCTTTTTTATATGTCATTGCGAGCAAAGTTAAACGATAGCAAGGTTTTAGGATTGCTTCGCTTCCCCTTTATGCTGGCTGCGAATAACTAACTTTATTACCAATCAAATTGAGAAAATTAGCACCGAAATGCTGAATTTCTAGAAAGTTCGCATTAGAACGAGCCGGTTTGTAAATTCTAAAGCTTCGCATAATCCCCAAAGTTGCCGCACTTTCCAATGGCCCAATAAAACTCGTGTCACCGTCTAAAAAATAGGGTTGCTTTGTCCAATAAGCCATCTGCTCCGCATTCAAAAAATAGCATCCAGAATGAGGGTTAAGAGCGCGGTGGAACATAAGCTGCTGTTCCATGACATAACCAGCAAATTGCGGTTGCTCTTGCACATTTTGAAATTTTGCTGTCGCTTGTGGGATTAAATCGCCATCAATATAGGCTTTGCGAACTAACCCTTGAGGAGATATTTCATAGCGATTAGGCTGAAGTAAATTCCCATTACCCGCGTGGTGAGTAAACCAGTTTAATTTGACAAATAGCCAAGGATCGTGTAGAATTAGATCGTCTTCTAAATAACAATAATAGTCGTATTTATCAAGGCAAGCACGCATCACTGCCTGACACTCAAATCCCAACATCAGCGGTTCCACGTTGGTAGCATTATGCAGGAACAATTTCGGGGGAAGAGAGAGTTGAGAAATTAGGTGATAATCTTGAGTCGTACAAACAACTATATCGATATCGTGGGTCTGGGATTCATTGACTGGAACTGTGGCACATTGACCAATATGAATCATGGACTGAGACTTACCGTAGAGTCCCTGCAAAGCTGTCAAACAGGCCGTTAAAGCGTTTAGGCGTGGGTGGGGGTCATTTCGCTGGGAAGCGTGTCTTCCTTCGCCGTGAGGGTTGAAAAAGTGGGCAATCGTGAAGAGAATTCGCATCTTAGTTAGTAAATAATTCTGGCAAGCGACTCTGCAATTCTGCATTCAAGCGCGGCATTTCGTCACGCATTTGCAAGTACCAGTCTCGCCGCTGATGATAATGCTGGGATAGCAAGCGGTTTTCCCGCACCCATTTGTAGGCATTAGCGGCTATTTGCCGCCGCATCTGGGTGTCAGTAATCAGTGAATTGAGTTGGGCCTCAAAATCGGCGACTGAACGATAAATTAAGCCAGTTTCGCCTTTGATGATAGATTTTTCGTAAACAGTGGGACTTGCTAGCACTGCTACTCCATTCCCCGCACATTCAACAAATTTGAGGTCAGATTTCATTTCGTTAACTGGGTTGGCAAGGAGTGGGAGCAAAGCAATATCGCCAGAGTGCATAATTTCTAGATAGCGCTCATAGCTGCAAAATGGCTCAAATTCTTTACTGTCTATTTTCAAGGCATCAAAAAAATGGCGATCGTGGATTACTTTAACTCGAATCCGGTGCTTGTGGGCGACTAACACCCGATTTAGCGCCGAGATTATCGGTTGCCAATCTTTTTCTCGGTTAAGCGCCCCGAAAAAGATGGTGATAGAATTATCGTCTGGATAGGTGCGCTCAGCGGGCAAATATGCCAATTGATTGCTAAAGACGGCAACATTGGGATTGAGTTTCCTTAAAAATTCTGCTAGGGGTTCTGTAGTAGTTTGAATGCAGTGACAACCTCGATAACTCAGGTATTGATTATCTGCATATTCTTTCCGCCTGATGGGATTATCATCAATTTCAGCCACTATTAAATAATCATTTTGCAGCAGTTGTTTGAGGATGGGAATATAGGCTGGATAGTACATGATTGTCCGCTGCCAAATAAATACTTTCTCTTCTCCAGGCAGAGGTAAAATTAATTCTGCGGATTTTACTGTAGAAGCAGTACGAACTCCGGGAATTGTGGCACTAAATCTGTCAGGTTCTAATACTCTAACGCGATCGCATCCCGTTGGAGCCATAATCGCCGTCTGAATCAACACTCGCCGGGGAGAGGTCTGTGACTTACCCCCTCGCACGATATAATATTCTGCACCAGTCTGGGTGGCAAAGTCTGCTGCTTCCAAGCCTAAAGCTTGAACTATCGGTGTAAGTAATTGCTGAAACTGGACAAAACTCTCAGTTTTTTGTCCCCGCACTTGCAGCTCATAAACTTGTAAATTTGCCTGGGTGAAAAGTGCTTTAATAGTTTCTATGGTAAACCAGTGGTGTATCTTCCCCTCTAGATTTTCCCACTGTCCTCGCAGGAGATTGACAATTTTTATCCAGTGTTGGACATTGGGAATACTAGCTAAAATTTGCCCGTCTGGATTTAGTAAAGTGCTATGCTGGCGAAGCAGTTCCCAAGGGTTTGTTAAATATGATAGTAGATGATTGTAAACTAAACAATCGACTGTTTCCTCAGCAATATCAAAACTTTGAATATCTAGCTGTTCTACATCCCCAATTATGACACGATCCAGCCGCTCTGAAGCTATTTTCGCTTTCTGGGGATCGCGTTCAATGCCAATATATAAACTATGGGGGTTAATCCGTTTGTACTGTTCGCCTAAAGTTCCTGTACCGCAGCCAACCTCTAGGATGATTTTAGCATCCGGTGGCAGCAGTTTAAAGATATCGGGGTTCACGCGATCGAGCAGTTCCAAAATATTTCCTGATTACTAAAGCTTTACGTAACGCCGCCCTCTGGACTGTTTCTTTACCGCTCAGAGGGTGGCGTTACGAGATAATTAGCATTTGGATGTTAGTATACAACGATGATTGCTACATTTGTCAAGCACTAATAATTTAATCCTTCTCCCCTCTTCCTTCTACTTATCAAACTCAAAAACTATGCAATTTAATTTTGGTATTAACATCAGCGGCTATATTAATGGAGAATTTGGTCTGGGAGAAGGTGCTAGAGCTAATATTAGAGCAATTGAGGCGGCTGGCATTCCTTTCGCTGTCAATAATTTTACCAATAGTCCCCACAGAAAACAAGATACTACCTATCAAAATTTCACTCAAGAAAATCCCTATCCCGTAAACTTAATTCAAGTCAATGCTGATGAAGTAAACAATTTTATTAAGTCGGCAGGCAAAAACTATTTGGAAGGACACTATAATATCGGGTTTTGGGCCTGGGAACTTACAGCATTCCCTCCAGAACTCACTTCAAAATTTAATTATTTTCACGAAATTTGGACTTATAGCAATCACTGTATTGAAGCAATCTCGATGGCATCTCCTATTCCCGTTATTAAAATCATGCCTAGCATTTCTTTACCTACGCCTTCTTTGGATAGGGAAGCACTAGGACTGCCCAAAAATAAATTTATATTTCTGTTTCTATTCGATTTTTTTAGCAGGATAGAACGCAAAAATCCATCGGCTACAATTAGCGCATTTAAACAAGCTTTTGGCGAGTCAAATCAAGAGGTGCTATTGGTTATCAAATCTTGTAATTCGGAATATTTTCCTGAGCAGCGAGAGTTACTAAATTCTGCCATAGAAAATTGCCAATCTATTAAACATATAGACGGGTATTTATCAAAAAATGAAGTTAATGCTCTGCTTTACAATTGTGACTGCTATGTGTCCCTCCACCGCTGTGAAGGCTTTGGCTTGACAATGGCTGAAGCGATGTTTTTTGGAAAGCCAACAATCGCCACTGCCTATTCATCTAATAGTGAGTTTATGAATGTAGGCAACAGTTTTTTAGTAAGATATAAATTAGAGGAGATCGCAGCAGATTTTGGCCCATATAAGAAAGGAAATATTTGGGCAAACCCCGATATAGAAGATGCCGCTAATTTGATGCAATATGTCTTTAATAACTATGAGGAAGCCAAGGAAGTTGGAGCCAGAGGTGCTGAGGAAATCAAATCTTTACTTAGCCCTCAGCTAATTGGCAATAAAATCAGGAATAGACTAGAATATATTAGCAAAACAACCAATAATTTTACTACTTTTTCTCAACCGCCAAGAGAGCCAAAAAAATCTTATTCAGTAGAGGTAAGGAGACACTTGTCTAAGGACAAAAGTTCTTGGGAAGAAGCAGTTGAAAAAACACAGCCTCTAGTTAGTATTTGCATTCCTACTTATAATGGAGAAACCTTTATTGCTGAAGCCATTGAGAGTGCTTTAAATCAGACTTATAGCAATATAGAGGTAATTCTTTCTGATGATGGCTCAAGCGATAGCACTGTAGCAATTGCTCAGTCTTTTCAAACTAAAACAGCCGTTGATTTCCGCATTGTTCTCCATCGTAACTATGGCTTAGCTCAGAATTGGAATTTCTGTATTTCTCAGGCAAAAGGTGAATACATAAAATTTTTATTTCATGATGACTTGCTGGAACCAGATTGCATTCAAAAAATGGTAGCTTTGGCTCAAGAAGATGCGGAAATTGGTATGGTTTTCTCACCTCGCGGTATTGCTATTGGAGAAGAGGCTAAATCGAATCCACTTTTACTGGCTGCTTCTCAATCGATTAAAGATTTGCACAAAAGTTGGTCGAATTTAAAACCAATTCAACGGGGAATTGAACTGTTATTAGATCCTAATTGGATGAATAATCCCATTAACAAAATTGGCGAACCTAGTACAGTGATGATTGCTGCTGATGTTTTTCGTAAAATTGGGTTATTTGATGCTGAGTTATCTCAATATCTAGATTTAGATATGTGGTTTAGAATCATGGGAAATTATAAAATTGGCTTTGTGGATGAAAAGTTATCTTCTTTGCGGATTCATGCAGGGCAACAAACTTGGAAAAACTTCGCTGCTGGTGAAAACAACAAAGATGTCCGCAGACTTTATGAAAAAATGTTGTACAGCGATATTTACAGTTTTTTGAGTCAAGAATTGAAAGAGAAAATCAGACAAAAATTAGCTTTGAAATCCCAGTTTTCTTTATCTGAACTATCAAAGCTAGTTGAACAATATCAAAAATCTCCTACTAATCAATCTACTCTCTCTCGCCTTCGGCAAATTCGCAAGCAAATCGCTCAAAGATGGTTTAATTTGCCAGCATCTAACGTGGAAAAGACTTATGCGGGTGAAATTGGTAAAGCTCATAATCTGTTAATGAAAAGCGGTATTAAGAATGAATTTTTAAATGAGGAAGAACAGAGGTTTGTAGATGAAATATCTGCCTTTTTATCTCAAGGTAACGATCTAGGTAATAACATCGGTCGCTATTTGGCCGCTATGCTTTACTGTGAGGCTTATCAGTTACCATTTGTCTATAAAAATGCTGCGATTCCCAAGTGGTTTTTCAACGATTTTCTAAGTTTTATTTTTCAGATTGTTTCCTGTTTTAATAAGATCGGAGATGCAGAGAAGTATGCCGATTATATGCAAGCTTTGATAGATTATATTCATGAAAATATTTTCAAAGATACTGCTGCTGAATTCTGGCGTTATTTGGCTTTATTTGTGAGCAAAAATGCAAATTTTTCTTCTTTGTATTGTAGCGATAAAAATCTTCGACATATCTGTACTCAGAGAGCAAATATTATTGAATTTACGCTCAGAAATTTGGGGTGCAAAATTGACTGGGAATTTGAACGTATAGCCTCAGACAGAAACAAGATTCGTCTCGGCATTTTACTGGAAGAAGTTAGCACTCAAAAAGAAACTTTTGCCGCACTTGCTGCTTTTGAATATTTAGATAAAACTAAATTTGAAATTATATTGTATAATTTTAATATCCAGGACAGTAAACTAGGTGATTACTGTCAAAATTTGGCAAATAAGCAGATTCAACTACCAGAATCTCTGCCAAGTCAGGTACAAGCAATTCGTTCAGATGATTTGGATATTCTGTTAATAGGGACAAATTGGGCGGATGCTCGCAAACCTACTTTCTTATTATCCTTACACCGACTGGCGCGGGTACAAGTAGCGGCAGCAATGCCAACAGCTACAACTACTGGCATCCGCAATATTGACTACTTTATTTCTGGAAAATTGACTTTGCCCGTAGTCGATGCCCCAGAAGAATATCGGGAAAAATTAATCGCTGTGGATGGCTCTGGGATTTGTTTTAGCTATCCTGTACCCTCCGAAATTGCTAAGGTTCACCCAACTAGAAGTAGTTGGGGAGCATCCGAGGGAACAGTGGTTTTTATGTCGGGTGCTAGAGCATTTAAGATTATCCCTGAACTCAGGGAAACTTGGGCTAAAATTATTGCGGCTGTACCGAATTCTATTTTGGTTTTACATCCTTTTCGCTCTGATGGCGAGAGTTATCCGATAATTCCTTTCTTCAACCAAATACGAGCAGTTTTTTCGGAAAAAGGTATTGACAAAAAACGCATTGTTGTAATTAAAGTGCTGCCAAATCGTGCCGACTTCAGAGAATGTTTGAAGCTAGCAGATGTTTATTTAGACTCTTTCCCCTACGCGGGTGCAACGTCAATGGTAGAGCCGCTGTTAGTGGGAATACCGACGGTGGTTAAGGAAGGACAAACAGCGCGATCGCGACAATCCGGGGCAATACTGAGAGAATTGCAACTTCCTGAATTAATAGCAAATACGGAGGATGCTTATATAAATATAGCTGTAGCATTGGGAACTAACCCAGTATTGCGCGATCGCGCTCGGCAGCACATCCAGCAAAAAATGGCACAAAACCCCAAATTTCTAGACAGCCGCGCTTACTCGGCTCAGATGGGAGCGCTATTTGAGCAACTATGGCGATCGCAAAGGCAGGTAGAGGGAACCCCTTAGAGGGTAGAGCGTCACAGGTGAGTATAGAATTGCCCCTATAGATTAGATCAAACCCTACTTGATTTGAGCTAGCACCACCCGCAGCGTATGCCGAGACCAAAGCCGCCCCCTGGTATTTGGCAACGACAGCGCTCACCCCCTTAGCGTTCTGCTATCATCTGAAAATCGAGGTGGCTTGTCGCTCTTTTACTTCCACAGCTAAATTTAAAAGGGTAGTGCAACCTCAATTGGAGATTATAAAATGACAGGACTTTTTCAAATAGGTGATAAATTGCTGCAAGCCCAGGATATCCCGTCACTGTTGAAGCGGTATCAATTGATGCCCCAATTTTTGCGGGGGACGATCGAAGACCAAGCGATCGCGTCCTATACTTGTACGGAAGAAGAGCGCAGCGCAGCCCTCGAACAGTTTCACGCGCAGCACCAATTGACATCCTCAGAAGCAAAAGCGGCTTGGCTGCAAAGTCAAGACCTAACTGAAGAGGAACTCGTTCAAATGGCAATTCGGCCCGTACTTATAGAAAAATTTAAGCAGGAAACTTGGAGTAGCAAAGTAGATAACTACTTTTTGGGTCGCAAGACCCACCTAGACCGCGTAGTATACTCCCTAATCCGCACCAAAAATCCAGGACTAGCCCACGAACTTTACTTCCGCATCGCTGAAGGCGAACAGACCTTTGAGGAAGTAGCCCGCGACTACTCCGAAGGCCCGGAAGCTCAGACTGGGGGAAGATTGGGGCCAGTTTCCTTATCACAACCACACCCAGCAATTAGTAAACTTTTGTCAGTCAGCCAATCCGGGCAACTGTGGGCTCCCCGCGCTCTGGCAGAATGGATGGTGATTATCAGATTAGATAAGTTCATGCCAGCTCAGCTCGACGATTCGATGCGGCGGCATTTAATCAACGAACTATTTGAAACCTGGGTCTCCGAACAGTTATCACAAATTGCCCCGCTACAGCCCTTCCGATCCTCAGTATCTTCAGCATCATGACCTCTTCCGCAGTTTCCCTGTCCCAGATTCAAGCTTTTTTGGCAGAAACACCTCCGTTCGACCGACTTTCGGAGGCATCCCTGCAAGCTTTAGTGTCGAAATGTCAACTCCTGGGCTACCGAACGGGGCAACCCTTGTTAGAACGGGAAAGAATGCCGACTCAGGTGGCGATTATTTTTCAAGGTCAGGCCCGCCAATTGGGATATGACCAGCGATCGCAGCGCCTGGTAAGTTTGCGGTTGGTGGGGCCCAAAGAAGTTCTTGGCTGGGCTTCCTTGTTGCGGGGAGTCCCCTGCGAAACTGCCCTTGCTTCCACTGATGTGATTGCCATAATTTTATCAGCAGAAGATTTCTTGAGCTTCGTACAAACGGAGCCGGCACTCAGAGAAGCCTTTGGCGATCGCTGTTCCTTGAGCGAAGTTTTTGAACTGTGGAGCTTGGAATTACAGCGGCGAGCGGATGGGACATCCAACCTGAAAGAATTGACCCAGCAATCTTGGGCCGATGCGATCGTCCTCAACTTACCCAACGGTCAGAAAAAGAGTCAAGAACTCGCCAACCAACTTGACCCTGACCGGATTTGGCTAGTTAGCAGCGGTGTTATTGGGGACTTTCCCACAGGTAGCCGACTGTCTTTGGACGGAACCAACAGATCGTTAAAAGTAGAAGGCCCAAGAGGAGCTAGGTTAGTAGGCTTCCGGGAAGCCGTAATTTCCCAAGAGCAAGCGATCGCCATTGATGGCTCTCAGACAGCCTTAAAAGCCCCCTTAGATATCTCCGCAGTACCCGCAGCCCCCGAACTGGCGGCCCCCCAGACTCCCGATCCCGCCGTACCGTCAAAATTTCCGATTGTGCGGGGAAAAGGAACGATCGAGGCTCCCCTAGCCTGCTTCCAAATGTTGAGCAAGTATTTTGGGGTCAGATTTCGTCGGGATGTCACGCGCAAAGCTGTAGAAAATCAGTACAAAACCGCAGGCTCAATTACCTTGCAAGCCTGCGGTGCCATCATCCAAAGCATGGGCATTGTTCCCCAATTAGCGCAAGTGCCGGCTGATGCCATCAATCGGTTGAAAGCTCCGCTGATGATCAAGTGGGATGGAAGCTTTGCCATTATCTACAGCATCACCGAGCAAGAATTGGTGATGGCGGTGCCCGAACAAGGCATTGTCCGCAAGCGGGTAGCACAGTTTAGGGAAATCTGGGGTGAAGGCGGAGAAGTCCTGCTACTACAGGCTCCCCAAGCTGAACAAAAAGAGCAATTCAGCTTTTGGTGGTTTGTTCCAGCGCTTTCGGAACACAAAACAGTCTTTTTCGAGGTCTTACTTTCCTCGTTTTTCGTGCAGCTATTCGGTTTGGCTAACCCTCTAATCAGCCAGATTATTATTGATAAGGTACTGGGACAGCGCAGCGTTGACACCTTGGATGTCCTGGGGGCATTTTTGCTTGGAGTTGCCCTATTTGAAGGGTTGCTCAATGGTCTGCGTACCTTTTTGTTTATAGATACCACCAACCGCATCGATGTCAAACTTAGCGCAGAAGTGATCGACCACTTGCTCCGGCTTCCCCAAGGGTACTTTGACAATCGGCGGGTGGGAGACTTGGTATATAAATTCAGCATGATCGGTCAGATCCGCGAATTTATGACGGGGACAGCTCTGACAGTGGTGCTAGATGCGATCTTTTCGGTGGTTTATATCGCCGTTATGCTCTCTTACAGCGTGCAGCTAACCTTTGTCTCCTTGGCAGTTGTGCCAGTATTGGGTCTGATGATCGTCTTGATTAACCCGATGGTATTACGGCTGATCAAGAATAGAAATAATCGCTTTGCTGATGCCCAATCCTATTTAGTGGAAGTCGTCAGCGGGATTCAAACGGTTAAGGCTCAAAATATTGAATTGAAAGCTCGGTGGGAGTGGTCGGGCCGTTATGCTAAATACGTCACGGCGAGTTTCAAGACAATTCTTACAGGTACGACGGCTGGTACTTTTAGTAGTTTTTTAAATCAGGTGGGCAACTTGGCTCAATTATGGGTGGGAGCCCACTTAGTGTTAAAAAATGAGATGACTTTGGGTCAGTTGATTGCCTTCCGAATTATTACTGGTAACGTTACTGGAGCACTACTACGTTTTGTGAGCGTATGGCAGAGTTTCCAAGAAGTTTCGATGTCTATTGATATGCTCCGAGATGTCGTTGACTCGCCGACGGAGACGAGTGAGGAAGACCGGAACAATATCGGGATGCCAGCGATTAGAGGTTCGGTGAGATTTGAAGAGCTTTCTTTCCGTTTTCGTGAGAGTGGGCCGCTACAATTGGCGAATGTTAATTTAGAATTCCCTGCTGGCAGTTTTGTGGGGATTGTTGGCGGTTCCGGGTCTGGTAAAAGTACGCTGATGAAGTTGTTGCAGCGTCTTTATGCGCCTCTAAGTGGTCGTGTTTTCGTTGACGATTATGATACGGCCAAGGTAGAACTGTATTCGCTTCGCAGTCAAATCGGGGTGGTGCTGCAAGATACCTTGCTGTTTAACACCACAGTGCGGGAAAATATCGCCCTGAGCAATCCTGATGCTAGTGATGATGAGGTGATCAGGGCTGCGAAAATAGCGGTGGCTCACGATTTCATTATGGGCTTACCTGCTGGCTACAATACGGTGGTGGGAGAACGGGGCGGTTCGCTGTCTGGAGGTCAAAAACAACGGATTGCGATCGCGCGGACTGTGCTTCAAAACCCCAAGCTACTGATTTTGGATGAAGCCACGAGCGCCCTCGACTATCACTCTGAGCGTCAAGTTTGTAATAACTTAGCTGAAGCTTTTCAAGGCAGAACGGTGTTTTTCATTACCCACCGTTTAACTACAGTCAGAAATGCTGATGTGATTATTATGATGGATCAAGGCTCTGTGGTGGAGCAAGGCCCCCACGATGAATTAATGGCTCTTAAAGGTCGTTACTATTGTCTGTTCCAACAACAGGAAGCGGCTCAGTAAAGTTTTGAGAGATTGCTTCAGTTTACTTCGTTCCTCGCAACGCTTCGCGCCGAGCAACTCTTAACAACAGCAACTAACAACTAACAACTAACAACTAACCATGAAATCGGTAATACTTTCCGAACAACCCGTAATTCTAGAGAAACCTGCCATTTGGTCGCACGTATTTCTCTGGATGATTATGCTGATGACTACCTCGGCTCTAGTTTGGGCTTATCTTGCTAAAATTGAGCAAGCTGTCCCAGCAGTGGGTCAGTTGGAACTAAAAGATGGCTCCAGAGATATTCAAGCACCGACAACGGGAGCTGTGGTTAGACTTCACGTAGAAGATGGCGATCGCGTAGAGAAAAATCAACCCTTACTTACCTTTAGCCCTACTGCTCCTGGCGCTGATTTAGATTCTGTCAAGAAAGTTAAAGATGCCCTGGAAAAAGAAAATAAATTTTATGAGGATGTTGTCAACGGCAGAATTCAAGGCCCTCTACCATCTAATCTCGAATCAAGTATTAAGGATCGGCAGAGCTTAATTTCGCAAAATCAAGTTTTGCAAGCCCTGATTGATGAGCTGTACCTAAATAGAGGAGGTGGCGGCAGTTTTGACCAAAGTCAACAAGGACTTTACATTAACTATCGCTCTGAATATCTGTCTCGCGTAGCAGCGGCTCAAGGACAGGTTCAGGAATTGGAAAAACAATTGAAGCAGGCTGTGGATGCTGAAACAGCAGCTAGAGATCAATTGCTAATAGCCAACCAACAATTAAATTATGCTCAGAAACAATTAGAAAATACCGAGCAGCAATTAAATTATTCCCAAGAGCAATTAAAATCTGCCGAGCAGCAAAGAAGATTGGCTCAGGAACAATTAACGAAATCTCAAGAGGTGTTTAAGTCACAGAAAAACATTCTCGATCGGCTTGCCCCACTGGTGCAAGAAGGTGCGATCGCGGAACTTCAAAAAGAACGCCAAGATCAAGAAGTATTGAAAAGTGAAAGTGAAGTTCTCAGACAGCAAGATCAAATTAAGCAACGCGAAGGTGAAATGAATTCGCGTAGAGGCGAAATTAACACCCGCAGAGGTGAAATCAATTCGCGCAGAGGTGAAATCAATGCCCGCGAAGGTGAGTTCCAGAAAATTCAAGCAGAGATAGAGCGCCAGAAGGGGGAACAAGAACGCATTGTAGAGTCAATTAACCGCGCACAGGAACAGTTGCAAAATACTAAAGATGCCTGGGCTAGAGAGCTTTACACCAGAATTGCTGACAACCAAAAACAGATTGCCAGTAGCGATTCTCAGCTCAGTAGATTAAAACTCGAAAACCAGAAAAAACTGTCTGAGGTAAACGCTCAGTTGGAAAAGGCTCAACAAACTC
Organism: Kamptonema formosum PCC 6407; assembly: GCF_000332155.1. Classification (GTDB taxonomy): domain Bacteria; phylum Cyanobacteriota; class Cyanobacteriia; order Cyanobacteriales; family Microcoleaceae; genus Kamptonema; species Kamptonema formosum. Next base: position 122,530 of record NZ_KB235903.1, read on the forward strand.
GCGACACTCAATTAATGAAGGCTCCTATATCGGGGATTATCTACGATCTCAAACCTTCATCGAAAGAGAAAGCTGAATTAGAGCTGAAGAATGATGATGTCTGTCAATACGTGATTACCTCTGTGATTAAGCCAGGGGAACCTCGGCCGCAAAGATGTAAGGAGGCTTACTATGAAGCACAACAAACTGAGAAACTGCTAAAAATTCTGCCTGATGAAAATGGGATTGAAGCAGTAGTTTATCTGGAAAACAGTAATGTAGCTTTGGTCTTGGATTCCTTGCGCCGGAAACGGGAAAAGTTGGAAAAATATAACGGCAAAGAATTAGATGGAGAGAAGATTGATTGTGAAAAAGGGAAAGCCTGTATTTGCCCTGAAAAGGAAGTAAATAGGCAAAAACTAGATTTAAATGCCTACGACTGCGTACCTGTAGAGGTTAATGTTGAAGCTTTCCCAGCGATGGAGTTTGGCACGGTACAGGGTGAAGTTACAAAGATTAGTAAGGATGCTGAAGCCCCTACTGAACTTCGCAAATACTATGCCTTCAAAACTACAATCAAGTTGAAGAGTCAAAATTTTACTTTGAACAAGGGTAAGGAAAATCAAGTTGAGGTTGCCTTGCAGACCGGAATGGCTGTTAGTTCTAATATTAATATCGGCAAGCGTAGTGTCTTGCAGATGTTTGTTGACAGGTTTACCGGAAAGCTTGATACTTTCAAGAACGTCAAGTAATGTTTTCAGGTTTGACTCTGAGGTTTTGAATTGATAATTAGGGAGACCATCGTAACGCTGTCACCTGGTGGTAAATAACCGCCGGGGGCGGCGTTACGATCGAAGGGTGCAACGCAGACTGATGAAAAAAACTGCTTTATTGATTATCTATCTGATTCCACTTGCTTTACTGATGGGGTTTGTAGCTAGTTTTAGCGTCAATTTTCCTGTCCACGATCAATGGAGATTAGTTAGTCTTTTTGATAAAGTAGCTGTTGGCAATGCAACTTTTGAAGATTTTTGGGCTTTACATAGCAACCACCGAATTGTATTCCCAAAAATAATTATTACAATTTTAGCTTTTATTTCTAACTGGAACATTAATTATGAAATTTGTTTAAGCATTTGTTTTTCTATAGTAACTTTTGCTGCTATGTACAAGTTATCCTCCAGTCAAGCTAAGAATCGAGGGGATAGTTTGTTTCATTTAGCTAATCTTTTAACTTGCCTGTGGGTGTTCTCTTTGGTTCAGCATGAAAACTGGCTATGGGGGTTTCAACTGGCTTGGTTTTTAGTAAATTTATGCGTGACGATTGCCATTTTTATTCTGAGTTTCGAGAGTAAATTATTGCCTAACTTTAGATTATCTATTGCTGCTATATGTTGTGGAATAGCTAGTTTCTCACTGGCACAGGGTTTATTATCTTGGTTGGCTGTAATCCCTTCTGTTGTTGCTGTTGGGGGAAGTATTGCACAGATAAGAAAAAGATTGTCGATCTGGATACTCCTGTTTGTAGGAACTTGTACCTTATATCTTATTGATTATCATCCGAAGCGTCAGCTTAGTATTATCTCACTGTTGGAAAAACCGCTAGTTACAGTAAACTATTTTTTTAATCTATTGGGTTCTCCAATTGTACGTTTACCTGTTATCTCTGGCTTAGTAGGCTTAATCATATTTTTACTTTTTGTATTTTTTGTATTTCATTTTATCAAAAATTTTATTACAGCAAACTACGATCGCGATCGCGATGCTGCGCCTTGGCTATCGCTAGGTTTGTTTTCAGTTTTATCTGCTATTTTTATTACGGTTGGGAGGGCAAGATTTGGAGCTAATCATGCTATAGAATCGTCAAGATATACAACAGTTTCGATATTTTTATTGATTGCTATAATTCAGTTATGGCTACTGTTTAACAAAGAAAATCATATAGTAAAAGTAAGGCTGTCACAACTTATATATAAAGTATTTGCTGGAATCCTAATCTGTATAATATTTCTTAATTCACAACAAGCGATCGCGCAATCTCAAGCTGCACTTTCTTACAGACAAGGCAGTAAAACTTGCTTAGAGTTAATCAACTATCTAGAATCATCAATTTTTTTCGATAATTCACCCGATAGCTGCTTATGGGTAATGACTGAAAAAACGCAATTAGTGAGGGAAGGAGCAAAAATTATTGATAAAATAGGTTTTAGAAAATTAGCAAAAGATGTAGTTTTTACTAATAACCCTAATAAAATTTACGGTTATATTGATAATCCACCGACAACAGAAAAGCCATTGATTATCAAAAAAAGCGGTACATTACGAGTTGCTGGGTGGGCGATTTTGCCTGATAAATTGGAACAGCCAAAAATCGCGTTGTTTTCCTACAACAATCAGAAATCTTTATTTGCCAGCGCTTATGTAAACTTAGATAGTAATGATGTTGCCAAGGCTTTAAACTCTAATCGCTACAAGCAAGCGAGATGGGGAATCACATTGTCAGCTAATTATCTTCCAATTGGCGAAACAACAATCAACGCTTGGGTGTATAATCCTGACGGTAAGGAGTTTGTTAAGTTAAATGGTAGTGCTAAAATCATAGTGGAGGAGGAGTGAAAATTTTGGAAGCTTTGATAAACATTTGTCCTCCAAAAAATTGCCAAAGTAAGGGCAGTTTTAGGTAAATTTTTAGAAGCAGAGGTGAGGCTGGTCTGCCTTTTGTGGAAAATGGTAAAAATCTCGGTATAATTAAGTCTATTTTAAAACCTACGGTTTGTAAAAGTTCTTTAAGTGATAGATGAGTTATGGGTAATTGATGGTCGATAAAATCGTAATATTCTTTGAATGAGTATTTGAAATTGGGTTGAACGATTAAGAGAGATCCTTGGGGTTTGAGAGAGTTTAAACAAAAGGAGAGAATTTCAATTAGCTCTTCTTTATTGCGTAGATGTTCAAAAAAATTGGAAATAAAAATTATATCAAATTCGTAAGCCAGTAATTTTTGTTGATTTACACTTAAAATATCCAAGTTAAGCACTTTGACATCAGTATTGGCAAATAGTTGAGAATCAGGATTGAGATCGATTAAGTATTTGTCTTTGGCCTGGATTTGATTGATAAATTCGCAGTGACCTCCCCCAATATCTAAAATACTAGAATCGGAGGAAACATATTTTTGTAAAAAATCGTCAATTAAAATTTTCCAGAGTCCAAGTTTAGATCGCATCTGTTTGGCATCAAAACGATTGGCATACAACTTTTTTAGATATTCGTCTGGTTTCATACTAAAATAACTTTGGTAACTTGGTTACGGTGAATTGCCGCTGCCTAAAAATGCAGTGTTGCGTCAAAAATGCCTAAAGCCTGATACTATTAGGATTGCTACTCAGTTTACCACTTCTTCTAGAATCATGAACATTGTATTTACTGAAATACCAGAAGTCTTGATAATTGAACCTCGCGTTTTTGGTGACGATCGCGGGTTCTTTTTTGAAAGTTTCAACCATCGCGCTTTTGCCGAAAAAACGGGAGTTAAAGCCGAGTTTGTGCAAGATAATCATTCTAAATCAGCTCAAAATGTCCTACGAGGCCTTCATTATCAGATGCAGCAACCTCAAGGTAAATTAGTAAGAGTAGCAATGGGAGAAATATTTGATGTGGCGGTGGATATTAGGAAAAATTCTCCAACTTTTGGGCAATGGGTTGGCTATTTGCTAAGTGCCGAAAATAAGCGGCAATTGTGGGTTCCGGCGGGGTTTGCTCACGGTTTTTTAGTTGTCTCGGAGGTAGCGGAGGTGCTATATAAAACTACAGAATACTATGCACCTGAACACGAAAGGTGTATTCTGTGGAATGACCCCGATTTAGCGATCGCGTGGCCGCTAGGAGATGCGACACCTATATTATCGGCAAAAGATCGATCGGGACAAACTTTGAAAACAGCGGAAGTTTTCTCATAATGAAAATTTTACTTACAGGTAGCGGCGGACAACTCGCTCAAGAATTGGAACCAATCCTATTATCGGCAGGTGAAGTTATTGCTGGCGATCGCACTTTCTTCGACTTATCCCAACCAGACAGCATCCACCAATTAATGGGAGAAATTAAACCCAATTTAGTTGTCAATTGTGCTGCTTACACTGCTGTAGATAAAGCCGAAAGCGAACCAGAATTGGCAAATGCTGTTAATGGAATTGCCCCTGGCATTCTAGCAGAAGAATGTGAAAAATTAGGAGCGACATTAATTCACATTTCTACAGATTATGTATTTGGTGGTAGCCAGGGTTATCCTTATTGCGAAACAGATACTACTAACCCTTTGGGTGTTTATGGTAAGTCTAAATTAGCTGGCGAGTTATCAATTATCAAGGCTTTAGATAGACACATTATTATCAGAACAGCTTGGGTTTATGGTAATGGTGGCAAAGGCAATTTTGTCAAAACTATGCTGAGATTAGGAAAGGATCGGGAAGAAATTCGGGTGGTAGCAGATCAAATAGGAAGTCCTACTTGGACTGGCGATCTTGCGGCGGCAATATCTCAAATTACTTCCAGTATTAGACCTGAAATTTTCGGGACTTACCATTACACTAACAGCGGAGTTGCTAGTTGGTATGATTTTGCAGTCGCCATTTTTGAAGAAGCGAAACAACTAGGATTCTCCCTTAAAGTAAAGCGCGTAATTCCTATTACCACTCCTGAATATCCGACACCCGCAAAACGCCCCGCTTATTCTGTTCTTTCGTCTACAAAAATATCAGCAGTTTTGGGGAGTCATCCCCCACACTGGCGGGAAGGACTCAGACAAATGTTAGCAAGAGAGGCGAGATGAAACAGAATTCACAGTTTCTTTTGATTGCCTCAGCAATTATTGCTATCTTGATACCAGCGGCTTATATTTTGTACTTGATATCCCAGTCAGGAGAGTTATCTAATTTTGACTATTGGTGGATTACTTGGAATTTTTATTCAGTTGAGGGCTTATCTACTAATCCTTTCAACTGGATATTTCGGGCAAACGAGCATTTTCTACTGATTCCCTCAATTTTGTACGCCCTTAATATTATTGTTACCAAAGGTTCAAATATTGGCTTATCCTTAATTACCTGGATTTTTGCTTGGATTCAGTGTCATATACTAATTGCGATGCTACCTTTAAGGATGCGGCAATCACCATTTCTCTTTATCTTCTTGATTCTCTGTATTTCTATCTTTAATTTCACACCTGCTGCTGCCCACAATTGGATGCGTGGCTTTAGTGGTGTGCCATGGATAGGTGCTAATTTATTTGCGATAGCTTCTATGTTTTGCTTGACAAAAATTGCGGAAACATCATCTCTCGCTGTTTCCAATATCCGCCGGGGATTAAAATCCCCGTCTAATAGCGAAAGTCCTCTGAAGAGGACTGAAAAACAATATAAATCTTTAGTCCTCTTTAGAGGACTTCGGCTATTAGACGGGGGTTTTAACCCCCGGCGGGTGATGGCAATAGACGAAGGAGATATCTCTACACCAAAGTATATTAAATGGGCAATTAGCAGCATTATTTCTGCGCTATTAGCCTCTATAAGTTACAGCACATCGCTGGCATTATGGCCTGTTTTGTGTATTTTCCCAGTGCTACTAAGGTTGTCTCGCCAAATTATTATTTCATATATTACTGCTGCTATTTTAGTTGTGGGTACTTACTTTCTCACATACAAAACTCCCTCAACTAGCCCGTCCTTAGCTAAGCTCAACATTGCCGATGCGATCGCCTATATTCCAGTTTATTTAGGAGGTATTTTTAGCGAAAACGTTACTATTTCGTTGATAATTGGGATAGCGGGATCGATCGCTACCACAGCTTTTGGAGTTTACTGGCTGTTGTCGAAAAGATATCCTAATCGGATAGAATGGGTGCCTTGGCTATCTATTCAAATTTATGCGATCGCAACTGCATTTATGGCCGCTGTCAGCCGTTCGGGATTTGGTGTAGAACAGGCTACAGCCTCTCGCTATGCTTCTCTGCCTGCTCTATTCTGGATGAGCTTAATTATACTAACAACATTGTGGCTGTGGGAATGGCAATTAATTGCTAAAATTCAAGGGCGTTTGCTGATAATTCTACTAGCAGTTGTGGCTTTTGCTATTATTTCAATGTATAGGATAGGGGGACAGACGGCAGATGCGATCGCATATAGAGCAACTTATCAGCCATTAGTAGCACTGTCACTTCAGCTAGGAATAACTGATGTCAGCCTGATTAAAGAAAGAGTAGGCAACAAACCAGCAGCTTTTATTGGGTTGGTTGATGCCTTGAAAGCTAACAATTTAGTTCCTTTTAATCGCGATGTTAAACAGCATAACTTTTGTGCAGCAATAGATGAAAAAATCAATCCTAATTTGCTATCATCACCCAAAGATGGAGTGCCGGGATATTTCGATACAGTGACTAAATTTACACCCACAGCAGCTAGAGTCATAGGTTGGGTGGGAGATCCAGAAAATAAGGTTAAATGTATCGCCATTCTCAATCAAGAAAATGTTGTCAGAGGTTTTGCCATGTCAGGTTTTCCCCGTCCAGATTTAGTTAAAATATTTGGCCCATCCTACGAATTCTCGGCTTGGAGGGGATATATTGAGATATCATCGGCAGATAAAATGTTGACAGCTTATACCTCATTTCAAAACCGCGAAGGTTGGATAGCATTGCGTAATTCCCAATTTTTACAGAAGAATTAACCTTGATTAGCAATAACACTTTACCAAAACAACTTAGCTTCGTGATTCCCGTTCACAATGAAGAAGCTACCCTCAAAATCTTGTTTGATAAAATTAGTGAGGTAATGTTACAAGAAAGAATTGATAATTACGAAATCATTTTTATAGATGATGGTAGTCGCGATCGTTCTTGGATAGAAATTACCAAGTTAGTTGAGTTACATCCTAGTATAATTAAGGCGATTAAGTTACGACGTAACTTTGGAAAATCTGCTGCCCTTTCCGCTGGTTTCCGCAAATCAACGGGTAAAATTATCTTTACCCTAGATGCGGATCTACAAGACGATCCCGCAGAAATTCCTAACTTTTTACAGCATTTAGAATTTGGATTCGATTTAGTTTCTGGTTGGCGAAAAAAACGGAACGATCCGCTTTCTAAAACCTTACCATCGAAGCTGTTTAATACAGTTACGTCAATCCTGACAGGTGTACAATTGCATGATATAAATTGCGGATTTAAAGCTTATCGTAAAGAAGTTTTGGATTCTATCAAAGTCTACGGCGAATTGCACCGCTATATTCCGGTTTTAGCGAACAATCTAGGTTTTAAAATTGGTGAGGTTATTGTCGAACACCATTTCCGAAAACACGGTTACTCAAAGTATGGATGGGAACGTTACGCAAGGGGATTTATTGACCTTTTAACTGTCTTAGCGACAACTCACTATTTACACAAACCAGGTCATTTATTTGGGGGATTAGGATTATTTTTTGGTTCAATTGGTTTTCTATCGCTGACTTACTTAATAATAGTATGGTTTCTGAACTTAGGTGGTATGCACTTAGGGCCTATCGGCACTCGCCCTCTTCTATTTTTTGGGATTTTGTGTACAATATTATCAGTACAATTGATATCTCTGGGAATCTTAGCAGAGTTAATCACTCGCAATGTCGATGCTGATTATGTAGACAAGCAGATTGCGGAAGTTCTCGATCAAAATTGTTAAAATTAGTGTAACGCCGCCCTCTGGGCGGTAATTAATTAAACCGCCCAGAGGGCGGCGTTACGAAAAAAGAGAGGTATTTAATGATTAAGCAAAGGCAGAAAAGTCCTGTGATTGAAAATGGTATTGTTGTCGGAACAGGATCGAATAAATATCAGATGCGAAATCCGATAGGTCAATTATTATTAAAGCATTTTGCTGACACAATTGCTGAAATGGTCAAACAAATTAATCCTCAAACTATTTTAGAAGTCGGATGTGGAGAAGGTCATATCACTAAAGTTTTAGTTGACAACACTGAGGCTAAAATTCACTGTACTGACATATCTAATACGATCTTGAATATTGCCAAAGATGCTATTTCCTCTCCCCGCGTCTCTTTTGAAAATAAGAATATCTATGAGTTAACGCCTGAAACAGACCATTCGGATATTGTTGTTTGCTGCGAAGTCTTAGAACATTTAGACAATCCGATGCTGGGACTGGAAAAATTATACAACGTTGCTTCACCTTACTGCCTTTTGAGTGTACCGCGAGAGCCGATATTTAGAACATTAAACTTTATCCGGGGAGCTCACTTTTCTCAATTTGGGAACAGTCCCGGACACATTCAACACTGGTCAAAAAGAGGATTTATAAAATTAGTGCAAACCAAATTTGAGATTATTAAACTAAAGTCCCCTTTACCTTGGACGGTAATTTTGGCTAAAATCAAGTGATATTTTGTCCTAATCTGTGGGAAAATATGAACTTGGGGAACCTGTTAACCCGATCAGCGTCACGCACTCAAACTGATACTATTACCTGGAAAATATGAAAGCATTAATCCTCTCTGGCGGTAAAGGTACGCGCCTCCGTCCCCTAACTTACACAGGTGCAAAACAACTCGTACCAGTGGCAAATAAACCGATACTTTGGTATGGAATTGAGGGAATTGTCGCGGCTGGGATTACAGATATTGGGATTATTATTAGTCCTGAGACTGGGGAAGAGGTGAAGGCTAAAACTGGAAATGGCGATCGCTTCGGTGCTAAAATTACCTATATTCTCCAAGAAACACCTGCTGGACTCGCTCATGCTGTTAAAGTTGCTCAGCCATTTTTAGGAGATTCTCCCTTTATTATGTATTTGGGAGATAACTTAATTCAAAGTCAGCTTGACCCGTTTTTGCAGACTTTTAAAAATAACAATCTTGATGCTTTAATTTTACTGCGACCTGTAACTAATCCTAGTGCTTTTGGTGTCGCTACAGTAGACGAACACGGGCGCGTTTTAGAATTAGTAGAAAAACCAAAAGTGCCACCATCTAATTTAGCACTCGTGGGGATTTACTTTTTTTCTAAGACTATTCACGATGCAATCTCGCAAATTGAACCCTCTCCTCGCGGGGAACTAGAAATCACAGATGCTATTCAACAACTCATCAACGAACGAAAGCGAGTAGAAGCTTGCAATTTAGATGGTTGGTGGTTGGATACTGGGAAAAAAGATGACTTGCTAAGTGCTAACCAAATCATCTTAGATAGCTGTATAATTCCAGCAGTAGAAGTAGAAATAGACGCTACCACTAAAATCATTGGACGGGTACAAATTGGCAAAGGCAGTCAGATAATTAATTCTACCATTCGCGGCCCGGTTGTTATTGGCGAAAACTGCCACATAGAAAATTCTTTCATTGGCCCTTACAGTAGTATTGCCGATCGCGCAACTTTAATTGATGCTGACCTGGAACATAGTGTAATATTACAATCAGCTAAAATTGTTGGTATTAAGGAGCGAATTGTTGATAGTGTAATTGGACAACGTGCTCAACTAATTCCTGCCCCCGCACGCCCTAAAGCTCTACGGTTTATGATCGGCGATGATAGTCTAATTGAACTGACGTGATCTACTTTCTTACTGTCAATTATTATTCAACTTCACTTGTAGAAAAGTTAGTTAGTTCTATTCTCCTAGATCGGGATATTGACTCTCAAGTTATTATCGTTAATAACTCTCCTGATGATGACTCAATTCATAGCCTCAAGTCTGAATCTATATTCATTCTTGAGGCTGGGGATAATTTAGGGTTTGGGAAAGCTTGTAACTTAGGTTTAAACTGGATTTATAGTCAAAATTCAGAAGCTATTATCTGGCTAATTAACCCTGATGCTTATTTGGTGGAAAGTTCTGTTAAGCAAGCATCGCTGTTCTTTGAGACTTATCCAGAGGTTTCAATCTTAGGTACAATAGTTTACGAGCCTACGGGTAAAATTTGGTTTGGGAATGGGCAATTTTTCGCGGACAATGGCACAATTATTGCTGATAATTGTTTGTCACCTGAATTAGAGGTATTGCCTTATATAGAAATGACCTGGGTAACGGGTTGTAGTTTAATTATTAACTTAGGAAATTTTAGTTGCTGTCCTCAATTTGATGAGGATTACTTCTTATATTATGAAGATTTTGATTTTTGTAGACGCTATGCTAAACAGGGACATATTATCGGTTTAACTAAAGAAATATCTGTGGTTCATCAGCCTTCGTCTATTACGGTAACTATGCCAGATGCAAAGATTAAACATAGCACTTATAGTTATCTCTTGACTTTAGAAAAACATACGAGTAAATTGGTATTACTTTATAGGTTGAGTCGGATAACGGTATCAGCATTGATTTCTTTGCCAACTAATAATAAGATATCTGTTAATGAGTTAAAAGGGGTATTAATGTATTGTAAAAAAATCATAACGCCGCCTTCCAGGTGGTAAATTTCCGTCTGGAAGGCGACCTTACAAATGTTGAATCTAACTATTTATAAGTATGGTCAATCCACTGCTGATTAATCTCTCGTTCCTAATTCCAGAACCTACAGGAATTTCCACTTACGCAACTAACGTTTTCCCCTACCTAAAATCTCTCAATCCTACCCTCCTAGTTTCCCATTCAATCCCAGGTTATACCTGCTATCCAGTTCCCGATAACATGACTCCTGCCCAAGGAAGTAAGGGACACTTACGACGCTTATTATGGACTCAATTTCAACTACCGCAAATTTATAAAAACCAGCAAGCAAGTTTACTTTTCTCCCCCCTTCCTGAAGCACCGTTATTTTCTAAATGCCGCTACGTAGCGATGGCCCACGATCTGATTCCTTTGCGCTTTCCTAAACGGTTTTCGCGCTTAACGGCTTATTTCCGCTACTATATACCACAAGTATTATCCCAGGCAGAACATATAATTTGTAACTCGCAAGCGACAGCCAAAGATATTGCAGATTTCTACAAAATACCGGATAATAAAATTACACCTATTCCTTTGGCTTACAATCCCGATAAATTTCGCTTTCTCGATTTGCCAACTAGCAATTACTTCCTTTATATCGGTCGTCATGACCATTATAAAAATTTGCAGCGGGTGATTTCTGCTTTTGCCACTTTGCCGCATAAATCCGATCTTGAACTGTGGCTGGCGGGCCCCGGCGATCGACTTTATACGCCACAACTGAAAGCTCAGGTTGTAGAATTAGGTTTAGAGAAACAGGTAAGATTTTTAGATTACGTTCCTGCGGCTGAGTTGCCAATAGTAATTAATCAGGCGATCGCACTTATTTTTCCCAGTTTGTGGGAAGGTTTCGGCTTCCCGGCCCTCGAAGCAATGGCCTGCGGTACACCCGTGATTACTTCCAACCTTTCCTCGATGCCAGAAGTCGTAGGCGATGCGGCATTGTTAGTAAACCCTTACAATATTGGCGAAATTGCTGAGGCAATGCAGGCAATTGCTGATAGTTTGGAATTGCGATCGCGCCTTCGCAGCCTTGGCTTAGCTAGATCCGCCCAATTTAGCTGGGAAAAAACCGGTCAGGCAACCGCTATTACTATTAAACGTTATATCTAGAGTCCGGAAATGTTATCCTCCAGTGTGTGTGTGTGATTGTTTAGAGGAGTGATTATGGTACAGACACCTTCGCGCCGTCGCAGCTACCAGCTTAAAGCTGCTAACTCGCTACAGCCAGCTAAAAGCATAGAAACTGTAGGCGCAGCAAACAGTATATCCCTACCGAATACGCCGCTATTCGGGACAGACGGCATTCGCGGCAAAGTTGGGGAATTATTAACGGCCCCCTTAGCGTTGCAAATCGGTTTTTGGGCGGGCCAAGTGTTGCGCGATCGCGCTTCCCAACCGGGCCCAGTCATTCTTGGCCAAGATAGTAGAAACTCCAGCGATATGCTGGCAATGGCCTTGTCAGCAGGTTTAACCGCCGCCGGTTTAGAAGTATGGAACTTGGGACTATGCCCCACCCCCTGCGTCGCCTATCTCGCCAGCGTTTCCCATGCTGTAGGCGGAGTGATGATTTCCGCTTCCCACAACCCCCCAGAGGACAACGGCATTAAGTTTTTCGGGCCGGGGGGCACCAAACTACCTTCAGCAGTACAGCAACAAATTGAAGCCGGAATCAGGGGTGGGGCAAATGTCGCGATCGCGAGCTCCGTTTGGGGACACCACTACCACAGATCGGAATTAATCAAAGATTACGCCGCATCGCTACACGGCCCGCTCTTGCCAGAAGTGAATTTGCAAGGAATGCGAATTGTTTTAGACTTAGCTTGGGGGGCCGCCGCCCATATCGCCCCCGAAGTTTTTGCCGAAATGGGGGCAGAAGTTATCTGCTTGCACAACAATCCCGATGGCGATCGCATTAATGTTAACTGCGGTTCAACTAATCTTAATTGCCTGCAAGCAGCAGTTTTAGAACATCAAGCAGACTTAGGATTTGCCTTTGACGGCGACGCTGACAGAGTTTTAGCCGTTGATACCAAAGGCAGACCCGTTGACGGCGATTATATTCTTTATCTGTGGGGCCAAAGGTTGCGCCAGTCCGGGAAATTGCCGGAAAATTTGATTATTTCTACAGTAATGGCTAACTTAGGATTTGAACGTGCTTGGGAACAAACAGGCGGCAAATTAATTAGAACTTCCGTCGGCGATCAGTACGTCCACGCCGAAATGGAACGTACAGGATCGAAATTGGGGGGCGAACAATCCGGTCATATTCTCTGCCCTCATTATGGTGTCAGCGGCGACGGTTTGTTAACCGCTTTGCATTTAGCATCGTTGGTTCGCAAGTCGGGAGAATCTTTAGCAGAATTAGTGGATGGTAGCTTTCAAACCTACCCGCAACTATTACGCAATGTCCGAGTTGAAGACCGAGAGAAACGGATGAGATGGCAAGAGTGCGATGCCTTGCAGAGTGCGATCGCGATCGCTACAAAGGCAATGGGAGAACAAGGACGAGTCCTCGTCCGCGCCTCTGGTACTGAACCATTAATTCGAGTTATGGTAGAAGCAGCCAGTGACGAATTAGTAAACCATTGGACGGAAAATTTAGTGGTAGCAGTCCAGCAACATATCGCCTTTTGCTAATGGCTAATTGCTAATGGCTAATGGCTAATGGCTAATTGCTAATTGCTAATTGCTAATTGCTAATCGCTAATTGCTAATTGGGGCCTAGAAACCGGGTTTTTTTACGAAAATACTTCGTTAGAACCCAGAGATTTGTTAAAAAACCCGGTTTCTTTAGTCCAGCGTATAAGTCGTGTGAGATATTTCACCATTGTTAATAAAGGACTCAATCACAGGCTGGGTAAGAATTTTTTTGCTTTCACTATGAGGCGGAGGTTTCAACCCCAGTCGGACTATAGCTTTAAAAGAATCAATCAAGTCTGCTTTTCAAGAAGGGTTATAAAATAAGTACCAATTAGCGATTAGCGATTAGCAATTAGCCATTAGCAATTAGCCATTAGCCATTAGCAATTACCAAAATATAACAATGAACCCTTACGAATTACCAATTTCCAATTATAAATTCCCCATTCCCATCTCTGTTGTCATACCAACATACAACCGCGAAGTACATTTGCGCGATACATTAGCCGATGTAGTCAAACAAAATTACCCCCATTTTGAAGTCTTAGTAGTAGACCAAACTCGCAGCCACGAAGACGAGACTCAATCCTATTTAAAAGAATTAGTAGACACAGGTAAAATCCGCTGGTTTCGAGTTAATTGGGCGAGTTTACCTGGAGCTCGTAACTATGCAGTAGAGCGTGCATTTGGGAATATAATTTTATTTATTGATGATGACGTACAATTACCAGATAGTTTTCTAGAAAATCATGCTCGTAACTACTTAGAAAAACCACAAATCGGAGCAGTAGCAGGGCGAGTTTTTGATAGAATGAAATTAGATGATTCTGGGGGCGACTTAAGAATAGAATATTTGCCAACAGAAGCAATGGATGCAGGTATTGGCTGGTATCATATTGACTTAGTACATACAGTGAAACCCCAGCAAGTACTATCAGCTAGAGGCTGCAATATGTCCTTTCGTCGGGAGATTTTTATTGAACACGGATTAAGATTTGACGAGCGATTTATGGGTAGTGCAGTGCGGGAAGAGTCGGATTTTTGTTTGAGGTTACAAGCTATAGGTTATCAAATTTGGTACGAGCCAGAAGCCTATTTAATTCACTTAGGAGAAGAGACTGGCGGCTGTCACGATATTAGTCAGCGTTCGATCAACTATCAAGTTACATTCTATCACAATCACTTCCTAATGGGGTTAAAAAATTTAACGCCTGTTCAAAATTTACGATTTTTTGCCAAGTTATTTGATTGTCACGTTTTAGGACATCCGCCTTGCTGTAAAAGCGGTTCTCCGATCAAGATTATAACTCGATTATTTTTTTACATACTTGGGTTTATTAGCGCTATTTTCACATTAATTATGTCCCTTTGGACTGATGGCCAAATTTACTCTAGGTTACGCAATTAGCGAGCAAATTGTAATTGTAAGGTGGGCGCTCGCCTACAACTATCTTCTGCTATGATTTACAGGCTTGTTGCGGCGAGCGCCACCCTACGTTTAATTATGTCCGACTACTTAGTTGGCAAGTAACCTTGCCAATCACCTATTACTAAAAGATGAGAATTTTAGTTGTCAGTCACACCTACATTGTAGATATAAACCGTGAAAAATTCAAGATTTTAGCCAATCTAGAAGCAGGTATTGAGGTGATAATTGTCGTACCGCGACGTTGGAAGCCAGGAGGAGTGCAAAATCAGATTATTGAGACACAATTTTATCAGGAAGGTTCATTTAAGGTAGTACCGCTGTCAAATTTTAGTCAAAATAATCAAGCATTACTCACATTTGGTACAGATTTAATTAAGTTATTGCGGCAGTTTAAACCGCAAATCATCCAAGTAGAACAGGGTTCAAAGTCTCTTGCCTACACTCAGTTAATTATACTCAATAAACTGCTAGGTTTGAAGGCAAAGAATATATTTTTTACTTGGTGGAATCTGCCTTATAAATTAAAGTTTCCAGTTTCTTTATTAGAAGCTTATAACCTTAAGTATACTGACGGAATTATTGCTGGAAATTTAGCTGGGGCTGAAATATTGCGTCAGCGGGGATACCAAGAGACAATTAAAGTGATGCCACAGTTAGGCGTAGATGAAAGCTTATTTATCCCTGCTTCTAAAAATGCTGAATTGTCTGATTTATTGGGGATTAAGTCTACAGATTTTGTGGTAGGATTTGTGGGTAGATTTGTGGAAGAAAAGGGTTTGTTGACGCTGGCTAAAGCATTAGCTAGTTTAAAAGAACGTAATTGGAAATGGCTTTTAGTGGGGCGGGGAGAGTTGAGATCGCATCTAGTTGATAAAGCAATAGAATGGGGAATAAATGACAGATTAATCTGGGTAGAAAGTGTTTCTCACAATCAGGTTCCCGAATATATTAACTTAATGAACGTATTAGTATTGCCATCAGAGACGAGTTATAAGTTTAAAACTTTAACTGCTGTTGGTTGGAAAGAACAATTCGGTCATGTTTTAATTGAGGCGATGGCTTGTAGAGTTCCGATAATTGCTTCTAATTGTGGGGAAATTCCTCATGTAATTGGGGATGCAGGGTTAGTTTTTCCAGAGGGAAATGTAGAGGCTTTGCGAGATTGTTTGATACAATTGATGGAACTGCCGGAGTTGGCGGCGGATTTAGGTAAGCAGGGTTATGAAAGGGTGATGGTTCATTATACTAATCACGCCTTGGCTAGGCAGTTGTTAGATTTTTATCAGGATTTGTTAGAATGTTAAATAATTTAACTGTTGTTTAATGGATTAATAGTCAGTGAATAAATTTGTTTAGTTCTATCACTAGCAAATGTACTGTTGTTGAAGGATTATCCTGTTCAGGTTTGGGCGGATTATATGCCTCCAAAAGCCGTTTTGCGTGCTTAATTGCTTTTTCCTGTTTATCTTTCAGTTCATCATAAATTGTCGGGCAGTTTTTTTCGTACTTATGCCCCAATAAATTAGTTAACATACTTTTATAGTTTTTACGAGACATCGCAGTATCATAATAATTAAAATGTAACAAGTACCAAAGTTCAAAAGCCTCATTGGAATAAGCCACTTTAATGTCGTTGCTTTGAGCACGAGTTATAGCAGCATTAAAGTTTTGTGGAGGAAATGAATCGCGGTCAAATACACACCACACCTCGTCATTATTATCAGCGCTATATTCTCCCTCTTTTTTCAACTTGATTGTTTCTTCTACTAGACTTATTGTATTTAACCCGTCTCCTTGAATATCAAGATTTATCACCTCTTTGTTTACCGGAAAGCTTTTGAAATAGTTAGGTTCAGTTTTTTCTCCTTCACAAACTATTAAAAACCATTTTCTCTGTTCTTTTGTCTCAACAGACCTATTAAAATAGGTATTATATGAGTTTTTGGACGATCCTTTTTCTCGTTTTTTTGATGAACGTTTATTACTCATTAATTTGACCTATCAAACGGCTTAAGTCACCAATAAAAGGGATTGCCCCATACTTTCCACGAATATAATCTTTTTCTAAAGAAGCATCTTTACTTATTTTATACTCTACCAAAGAATAAAGATGAGTTGCACCATGCTTGTATTTTTCAGTGAACCATATTTGATCTTTTCTAAACAAGTTGTTGCTGAGTAGATTTGTGTCATGTGTTGTAAATATAAGTTGTGCGTTGTTGGGATTAGTCTCCTTAGAATTGAATAGACTGATAATCGCACAGGTAATTAATGGATGAAATCTTGCATCAAGTTCATCTATTAATAAAATGTCTCCTGCTTTTAATGCTTCAATCAAAGGGCCCGCTAAATAGAACAACTTTTTAGTCCCTTCTGATTCATTATCGTTAAGATCAAAAATTTCATTGGAAATTTGCTGATCTTCAGAATTGTATTTTCTGTGAACTGTCTTAATCTTTTTTACCTCCCGGCGATCGGAGGCTATAAGCTCTTCAAATAATGGCATTTGTAATTGTATCGGTGTAAGTGTCTCAATTTCAATATCCTCAATCCCCAAATCTAGTTTTTTTACGAAGCGCAGAATATCATCTTTATGCTGTTTTTTTTCAAAGCTACGGATTGTGTAATTGCGATATCCTGAATCGTGAAGTCCAGAAATTAATTTTAAACCTCTGAACCACATCAAAATTTTTTGTGCTATCTTGCCATTAAATTGTGCAACAACAGAAATGAACAAAGCATTATTTCTAGTCTTGTCTGTGATTCCTTTACCCTCTTTAAAAGCAGTGGTAAGCTGAAAATTATCTAACTTGCGTTCAAATAGCTTAAATTCCTTTGTTTTCTGCTGATAAAATAGCCATTCAGAAATAACCTGCTTTATATTTACCTCAAACCCGTATCTATATATTTTTCCCTCTAAGCGAAAAACAACTTCAAAAAAAGATGGTTCTTTTTCTGTTTGTGTACTTAGCCGGAAAGGTTCAACATCAATAGGTTCTGAAATTTGTCCCTCTTTCGATGAGTTCAGAACAAAGGATCTCATAAACTTAATAGCCGCCACAAAATTGCTCTTACCACTTGCATTGGCCCCATAAATTGCTGCACTTTTTAATAATTTTAGTTGTTCGTTAACTTCAAATACATTATTTTCATCAACCTTTTTTTCTTCGCTAGTAATCGGCGAAGCTACCATGCTGAAGGTGACAATATCTTTAAAGGATTTGTAGTTGCCAATGCTGAATCCGATTAACATACATTTTCCTGAGAATAAAAACGAACATAATTTGTGAATGTTACTAGCTGTTCTATAATAACACAACAGGTACTACCTATCAACAGATTTTAAAAAATGCGAATCCTTCAAATTGTCCCCTCAATCTCCCTCGTCTACGGCGGCCCTAGTCAAATGGTACTCGGACTATCAGCCGCCCTTTCTAACCAAGGTATTAATGTTACAATCCTCACCACAGATTCTAACGGAGATATCGGTCAAACTCCCTTAGATGTTCCCCTGAATCAACCAATACAGCAAGACGGATATAACATTATTTATTTCCGCTGTTCGCCCTTCCGTCGATATAAATTTTCTCTGAGTTTATTGCAATGGTTAAATAACCATATTAAAGAATTCGATCTAGCCCATATTCATGCTCTATTCTCACCAATAAGTACCGCTGCTGCTACCATTGCTAGATATCATCATCTCCCCTATATTATCCGTCCCTGCGGTATGCTTGACCCCGCAGACTTACGCAAGAAAAAGCAACTTAAACAAATTTATGCAGCCTTGTTAGAACGACCTAATTTAGCAGGCGCGGCTGCTATTCACTTCACCAGTAAACAAGAGGCGAAAATCTCAGAAAGATTCGGAATATCTACCGCAGGTAAAATACCGTTACCGCAAGACTTAGTAATTCCTTTGGGCGTTAAAATTAGCACTGATACCCTATTTGTTAAATCCCTTGCTAACCAGTTTTCTCTGAACTTGGTAGACGCACAAATTCCTCAAATATTATTTATGTCCAGGATTGAACCTAAAAAAGGATTAAATCTGCTGATTCCCGCACTAGAAAAAATCCTAGCACAAGGAATCAAATTTAACTTTATCCTTGCTGGTTCTAATCCCCAAGATGCAGATTATGAGATGAAAATTAAGGAACAAATAGAAAATTCACCCTTGGTAAAACATACAACAATGACAGGATTTGTTACAGGAGAAATCAAGGCATATTTATTGCAAAATGCTGACTTATTTGTGCTACCTTCTTATTATGAAAACTTTGGTATTGCTGTAGCTGAAGCGATGGCCGCTGGTACGCCTGTGGTAATCTCCGATCGCGTGCATATTTGGGAAGATATACAGCAAGCTGAAGCGGGTTGGGTTGGGCCTCTGGAAGTGGATGCGATCGCATCTCTAATTACCATAGCACTCCTAGATGCCGACGAGCGCAAACGGCGGGGGTTAAACGGGAGAGAGTATGCGAGAAAGTATTACAGTTGGGATGCGATCGCGCAGCAAACCATCCAAGCTTATCAACAAATTTTGAAACCGGGCAATTTTTAATATTGCCCAATTTCTTAATAGCTTTAAACTCTAAACAGCCGCTAACTTAGAACGAATCTCAGTATCGGTATACTCCGGTACCCAACCCTCAGTACCATTAAAATAGCGTATAGCTTTAATCCTGCGACTAGCTGTTAAATAAAACCAATGTTCGCTATTAGCAGGAACGTTGATATATTCTTCAGATTGCACCGTCAATTCCACTTGATCGCCACCGGGACGCACAAACCCAAAAATGCCTTCACCTGCTACAATATAGCGGACTTCATTATCAGCATGGGTATGGCACCGATCGAATTTAGATAGCATGGTATCTAAATTGGGAACCTCTGGATGCAGTACAATTAAATCGCGGGAATGATAGCCAGCAGTTTGCTTCAGTTCTTCAAAATAGCCATCTAAAGCTTCTAGAACTTGCTCTTTCTCGCTGTCGTTAAGCACATCTTGTGCCAGCAAATTGCGAATTTCTGGATCTTCACCAACTGGCCAGTGGTTAAGCTGAATGTTAAGTTGAGCGAGTTCGCGGGAAATGTCGCTCAGGTCAGTATAAGTTGTACCGTCTTCTAGTCGTAAAATAGCCATACTGCACCTCCCAATTGTCGGTTAGACGCGATCGAAAGACGCGAGGAATTGCGCCTCTACCAGGAAAACAATTGTAACTGATATCTGGCACATTTGTCAGCAACGGCTAGAATTTAGTTTCGGAACTTTTAATTTTTAATTTTTAATTTTTTCGCGCGGATCGATCGCAGGTTTTCTTTCCACCAAACGGATTTGATTTTGCTTGAACTACCACTGTCACCAGCGGTAGGGAACGCTTCGCTGGGCCTTTAGTGACTTGTCCCTGAGAGTCGAACTGAGAACCGTGACAGGGACACTCAAAGCGCGATCGCTCTGCTTTCCACTCTACAGTACAACCTAAGTGCGTACACACAGGATTGATCCCATATTCCGCAATTTTTGGCCCCTCATTAATCACCAAATAAGCAACTTTTGGCAATCCTTTCACCAGTACAGGAATCCCAGCTTTCGCATCAGCAAGGAATTCAGAAACCTCAATTGGTTTTCCCTCACTGTCTGCGGCTCTTACTCCCGGCAAATAATTTTCACACTGGGAATTATGGGGAAACGAAGAACAGAGCTTTTCCAGGTCAACATTTTCGCTTTGACTAGCTGCGGGAAAAAGCCACCCAATTGCCACGCTTCCCGCCGTTCCAGTCACCATGTATTGCAAGAATTGCCGCCGATTTTTTGTCATCGCCTCAGCCTTTAGCCTTCTCTATAAATTAGTTAATATTTCTCAAGAATATTTAACCCTAATTTTTATAATTATAGCTGGATCGAGGCAAGAGTGAGATATATTTAATGTAATTTCCCAAATTCGATCATGCCTACCTACCCTGGAATTTCTAGCGAAGCTTTTCGGCATCCCCTCGACCGACAAGCAGAAGAAGCCTTACGCAGCGTCCCTGGATTTGACATGATTGCCAGCCAATTTGTAGAATTCGTCTATGAGCGGCCGCAATTTGTTTATCTAATGGGCAATAGCATTCAAGTTGGGCCGCGCCAATATGCCAGCATTTATCATATATTTAGGGAATGCGTACAAGATTTAGATATCTTCCCAGAGCCATCTTTATTTGTTTCCCAAAATCCCCAAGTTAACAGCTATGCTCTCGGAAAAAATAATCCCTATATTGTATTAAATACGGGTCTTTTAGACTTAGTAAATGAGGAAGAACTGCGCTCAGTTATCGCTCACGAATTGGGACATATTAAGTGCGGTCATCCAATTTTAACTCAAATGGCGATGTGGGCGATGAACCTTGCCTCAATGATTGGTGAAGTCACTTTTGGTATCGGAAATATCGTCAATAGCGGTTTAATTTTCGCCTTTTATGAGTGGCGGCGGAAGGCAGAATTATCAGCCGACCGTGCTGCTTTGCTAGTGACAGATGATATTAACTGCGTAATGAATACGATGATGAAAATTTCGGGAGTTAGCACTAAATACGCTCACGAATGCAGTTTGCAAGAGTTTATTCGCCAATCTGATAACTATCAAGAACTAGACCAAGATAACCTCAACCAAGTTTATAAATTTTTACTCTACAATGGCGGACAGGGTGTGATGCTGAGCCATCCTTTTCCAGTGGAACGCTTGCGCTATCTCCGGGATTGGGCAAATTCTGAAGAATATCGCCAAATTCGCTTGGGAAACTATAAAAAGGCGGTATCTGAAGGTGCAGTTGATGTGAAATCAGAGCAACCAAGCAGCGAAACGGAGGCGCTGCGGCGTGAAATTGAGGAGTTACAACGCGAGATTAACCGTTATAAGTCGCGCTGAGGAATTACAACCGCCAAGGCGGTTAGGGGCTAGGGGCTAGGGGCTAGGGGCTAGGGAAAGAAGGGAAAGAATAGGAAGAATAGGAAGAAGGGAATAGAATCAGCGAGTTTGGTGGAACTCAAAACGTCCTAACCACCTTGGCAGTTGCTATACTAGCTGATTTAACGGATATTGTCATGCGTAATCTGAATCCTGAAATATGTCTTCAGAGATGTGTAGTCAAAAAAAGTACAACTTAACTAGGTAAGGTAAAAATGATTAGTGATAAAGATTTTAACGATCGCAAAGAGACATCTAATTCTAGCCACAATCTTGGGAAAGGCGCGATCGTACTGGCGATTGTTGCTGTGGTGATGGGATTTACTAATCCTCCCAGAGAAGAATATCTCAGTTATGCTTCAGGCGCAATGGCAACAGAACTGCAAAAGTCTATGTGCAAAGAGTCTCGCGTACCTGAATTTTTAGGCAGTTTTGCAGAAACTTTAGTTGGCGCTTGTAAAAGTGTACTAACTTCGGAACGCGGTACTATAGAACTTTTAATTGACAATTCAACGCACCGCCAGAATTTAATCATCTTCAGTATTTACACCACTGAAGTTGTGGGTAAAAAGTACCATACAATCGGAGCTTTTGGTAATTTCTTAACTATTGCTGCTAAATAGGAGAACAAAAAATACCCTTACATTAGCTTTAGTTCTACTAATTTTGATCTTAGTATTTTGTGCTTTATTTGGGCTTTGAATTTGTTTAACTCTCGTAACCCCTCTTTTCCCCTTCTTCCCCTAGCCCCTAGCCCCTCTTAAATCGCGTTGTTCGTCTTGATAATCCAGAAAGCCCCCGTTATCTTCAACAGGGGCTAACTTGGGAAATATTCAAACTTTGTTAAATCATGCCACCTGCGGCTTGAAAACGTGCTCTTGCTCGTTTCAGAGCTTGCTTGGCTTGAATTTTTTCTTGTGCCGATCCATTATCAGCTTTTTGGAAACGGGCTTCGGCTTCAGTGTAAGCTGTACGAGCGGCTTCTTTGTCAATGGTTTCGCCTTTTTCGGCTCCATTGACAAGGATAGTAACTTCATTTTCTTCGACTTCTGCAAAACCGCCCATGAGTGCGATCGCGACCCAGTTTTTACCGGGGCGCACGCGCATCACGCCAGTATCCAAAGCTGTCAGCAAAGGAGCGTGACCGCTTAAAATACCTAGTTGACCAGTAGTGCTAGGCAGAATTACTTCATCAGCACTAGAATCCCAGACAGTTCTATCTGGGGCAATTACGCGCACCTTTAATGTCATAAATTGGTTATTGGTTAGTTGTTATTGGTTAATGGTTAGTCGTTGGTAGTTGGTGGTTAGTAGTTAGCTAGTTGTTAGCTAGTTGTTAGTGGTTAATAGTTTATTTTTGTTAATGACATTGTCATTAGCTATCTTTAATTCTAAGAACAACTAACAACCAACAACTAACCATTAACAACCAACAACCAACAACCAACAACTAACAGTTAACAGTTAACAGTTAACAGTTAACAGTTAACCATTAGCTTAAGCTTTCATCTTTTCAGCTTTGGCGATCGCTTCGTCAATATTGCCGACGAGATAGAAAGCTTGTTCGGGTAAAGCGTCGAGCTCACCAGACAGAATCATCTTGAAGCCCTTGATCGTTTCTTCTAGCTTCACATACTTACCAGGAGAACCGGTAAACACTTCTGCCACAAAGAAAGGCTGAGACAAGAAACGCTCCATCTTACGGGCACGGGCCACCGTCAAGCGATCGTCTTCAGACAATTCATCCAAGCCCAAAATGGCGATAATATCTTGGAGTTCCTTGTAGCGTTGCAAAGTAGCTTGGACAGCACGAGCGATCGCATAGTGATCTTCACCAACGACAGCAGGTTGCAACATCGTCGAAGTAGAATCCAGAGGGTCAACTGCTGGATAAATTCCCTTAGAAGCTAAACCGCGAGAAAGCACGGTAGTAGCGTCCAAGTGAGCAAAAGTTGTCGCCGGTGCGGGGTCAGTCAAGTCATCTGCGGGTACGTAGACGGCTTGTACTGAAGTAATGGAACCCTCTTTAGTCGAGGTAATCCGTTCTTGCAAGTCACCCATGTCAGTGCCCAGAGTTGGCTGATAGCCTACAGCAGAAGGCATCCGGCCAAGTAGAGCAGATACTTCAGAACCAGCTTGCACGAAGCGGAAGATATTATCAATGAACAGCAGCACGTCTTGTTTGCTGACATCACGGAAATATTCAGCCATAGCTAGAGCGGACAAACCTACACGCATCCGAGCTCCAGGCGGCTCATTCATTTGACCGTAAACTAGGGCAATTTTGGATTTGCTGCGGTCTTCTTCGTTAATAACCCCTGACTCGATCATTTCTTTGTAGAGGTCATTACCTTCGCGGGTGCGTTCGCCCACGCCACCAAATACTGATACACCACCGTGAGCCTTGGCGATGTTATTCACCAATTCCATCATAATCACGGTTTTGCCCACACCTGCACCACCGAACAAGCCGATTTTACCGCCGCGACGGTAGGGTGCGAGAAGGTCGATCACCTTAATGCCTGTTTCAAATACCGAAGGTTTAGTTTCTAATTCGGTGAAAGCGGGGGCGCTGCGGTGGATGGGTAATCTTTCCGAAGCACCGACAGGGCCAAGGTTGTCTACAGGTTCGCCGATAACGTTAAAAATCCGGCCGAGGGTGGCGGGGCCGACGGGTACTTGGATGGGAGCTCCAGTGTCTGCAACTTCCATACCGCGCACTAGACCGTCGGTGGAGAGCATAGAAACAGTCCGCACTTGGCTGTCGCCGAGGAGTTGCTGCACTTCGCAGGTGATGGAAATATCTTGACCTGCTTGGTTTTTGCCTGAGATTTGGAGGGCGTTATAGATTTGCGGCAGTTTGCCGGTGGGGAATTTTACGTCTACAACGGGGCCGATGATCTGGGTGATGTAGCCGACGTTTGTTTTTTCTGCGGTGGATACCATGAGTACCTGTTTTAGTATGCTATTTTTCCGCGATCGGAAACAGTCTTAACATTTAGTAATGCCATCCTTCATTGTAGGATTGCGTGGTTCAATTGAAAACCCGTAGTTTGCGCTACAAGTTTGAGTAATAATTTTTGGGGCTGTTTTGGGCAGAATGGGTAAATCGTGTTTTTTGTCAAGTGTTGAGGGGGATTTTTTGGGGATTTTGTAGAGGTTAGGGCTCTCGGTTTTGGGTGGTCTGTTCCCAGGGGAATTTGCTGGTAGCAGATTTGAGCGCTTAAGCTGATTTCAGTCTTTAGCACTTGCGATCGGCAGCTTGGATAGCATATCAAGTTGCGCCATCTTCACAGCCAAGTTACCATTCTGATAGTATGATTATTATAAGAAGCATAAATCTTTGTAGCCAAGTTATAGTTCCGATAGTATGATAATTATAAGGAGACTAAAGTTAAATTGAATGAAAAAATTATAACATCAATTATCGGCATATTTTTTTTTGAAAATTAATTACAAATAAGGAAACCCATGCTGGAAACTATTATCAAGTATTTTGTCTATGCAACAAAAGGCTATATCACAAAAACGCAGTTAATCAAGTTTTTGTATTTAGCCGATCTTTATTCTGTCAAGTGGACAGGAAAGCAGCTTACTGAGCTAAATTGGCGTTATTATCACTATGGCCCTTGGAACGAAGACATAGATGCAGCTTTAAATCAAATGGATGGCAAAGATATTTCTCTAGAATTACAGGGAGAAACGATATTAATTAAACTCGCTGTTACTTCGGGTAATGTGAATGACTTGGAGTTGCCTTTAGGTCTGAAGCTAATGCTTGACAACATCAGAAGAGAATGGGCTGGTGCAGGACAGGATAAAGTAAATCAGTTACTAGATTACGTTTATAGCACTGCTCCAATGCTTGAGGTTAAAGATAGCCATAAGCCAGAGGAAAAGGTGCGGCTAAATCTTTTTAAAGAAAGAGAAAAGTTAATCGGTGAATTGGGGTGAGCAAGTGGCTGGGAAAAAACCGCGCCAAGGTTGGATTTATTTTATCAATCCCTATAGAGTATCTATTCGTTGCAAACTAGGGCATAATCATATTTATGACTTAAATGAGCCAGGGGAAATTGAATGCAAAACTAACTCTTGCACCCAGATAATTAATTCCAGTAGGGTGTTCCGAGGAGAGCACCCTTATATTATTTGGACAAGTGACCAATTTCAAGATGATGTTGAATATATACAAACTTTCACTGTGATTCCATTAACTTCACAAGAAACCTATAAAGGTTTACCAACAGCATATCCGATTAACTCTACAAGCAAAAATGGTCTTTCTGCAAATTCCTTTGCTCTAGTACATCAGATATGTACTGTTGATGCTAACTGCTTTAAAGACTTACAAGGAAATTGGTCAGACAGAATTGGACAATTGG
Organism: Kamptonema formosum PCC 6407; assembly: GCF_000332155.1. Classification (GTDB taxonomy): domain Bacteria; phylum Cyanobacteriota; class Cyanobacteriia; order Cyanobacteriales; family Microcoleaceae; genus Kamptonema; species Kamptonema formosum. The sequence continues at coordinate 148,382 of NZ_KB235903.1, forward strand.
ATAAAGGAGATAAAGAAGCGATAGAGGAACGTTTAAAGTATTTTTTAAATCTTCAGGAAAGTCCTGGTGAAGATTGGTTTGCTCAAAATGCGTCCATAGAACTTTTACAGAAGGTATTTGATTATCTACCCGATAAAGAAACAAAAAGTAATGCCATAGAAAAACTAATAGATAATCTCGGATTATAATAAGTTACAGGTATGCGATCGCGATCGCATCTTCAACATTTAAGTTGATTTCCTAAACAGTGAAGTTAATTTTCTGAAATCAAAAATAGGTATGATGAATGAGAATCACTGTTAATCAAAATGTATTTGTCTTAGAATCTTGATATTGATCTGCTCCTCTTCTAAAAAAATAGTGCTATATTAAATACAACCATCTACTGACTATTGGAGGAACCTTAAATATGAATCCTAAGATATTTGAAATTGTGGCTCATAGTTGTTTCTTCGGTTTAATCGGTGCCATCGTAGTATTTTATCTCTGGCCATCAGATGTAAAAAAGTTTATTAAATCTTTCTGGAACGAAACTCCCACTGAAATCATCTCCTCTCCTAGTCCCATTCATAGTCCCTAATTCTCCTAATAGCAACCCTACAAGGTGGCGTTGAGGAGATTAACTTTGCAGATTCTTAGAAATCAAATCCTAAACCACAATATTTTTAGCTAATTCAGAGGCTCTATACTATGGTTGATTTAGGTTTTACACATATTGCACTTGCAGTTAAAGATGTAGATGCAAGCATTGCCTTTTATACCCAGTACGCTCGAATGCAAGTAGTCCATCGTCGGATAGATCGGATGTCTCAAGTAGATGTAGCTTGGGTTAGCGATTTAACTAGACCATTTGTCATCGTGTTAATTAAAACGGAGCGAGTAGAAGGATCTCTTTTGCCTCAGTCTCACCTGGGTATTGCTTGTGAAAGTCGCGATGAAGTTAAGCAACTTTGCGATCGCGCTCAGTCAGAAGGAATTCTTTTAGAAGGGCCCAATGATTGGGGCGCTCCTGTTGGTTATTGGGCTTATATCCGCGATCCAGATAGTCATACGCTGGAAATTTCCTACGGACAAGAGGTGCGATTTACTATCGAACAAATAACTGAAAATAGTAATCCCGCTTTCAATGTGATTGTCACCGATTGATAAGTGGCCAGTTTCAAGCTGAAACTGGCCAGTGTGTGAAGCGAAGGCGGGTGCCCGCGCCTAAGATATGGAGATTTCGCAGGGAATAATTCAATCAGCTTCCAAGAAGACTGTCTCACTTATTTCTCAGCAAGAATCCCATAAATATCTCGTTTAGCTTGGTCTAAAAGCTCGCGCACCCGACTCATTCGCTCCACATTGCCACCGCGAGCAACTTGCATGACAGCAGCACCTAATTCTGTTGCTACATTTCGCAACTCAATTAACTCTTGGGGTTTACCCATCATTACGGTTTTGAAGGCCTCCCAAGGAGAGTCTGAATTTTCCTGTTGGGTACGCTCTGCCAAGAGTTGTCTACCCTCATCGGTAATGGTGTAAATCTTCTTACCGCCTTCCTGTGTGCTGTTGAGATAGCCACCATCCTCCAGCATTTGGAGTGTTGGATATACTGAACCGGGACTGAGACGACGGAAACCACCATTGCGGGTTTCCATTTCTTTGATCAGATCGTAACCATGAGCCGGGTGCTCGGATAACAATTCCAGCAGGATGAATTTGATGTCTCCCCGACGAGTCCGGTGTTCATCTCCCCACCCACGACCAAATCCTTGATCCCCAAAGTGTTTGCCATGATGGCCGTGATGAGGCCTACCACGCTCTTTGCCATGCTGGAACCAATAACTGATAAACGATAGATCCTCTTCACTGACTCCTGCGGATACAAGTGTCGGAAAGTCAAAACGAAAGCGTCTAAACATATCTAAGTGAATCCAAAATCAACTTTCTTTACTATACGACATATCGCGATATATCGGCATAGACTTAGATGAAGATTTGTAAAGATATGGTTGAGGGCGGAATTTTAGGGTGATTTGGGGCCAGCTTGGTCAAGACTTACGCATTACTGAGGTAACGCCGCCATCCTAGAGGTCAAGTCACTGCGTTTAGAAAGGGGTCGTACTACGATCGTGCATAAGTTTTGACCAAACTCATCAACGCTAGACTCATCAATTCCCAGACGAAACTTAACCAGTGCGATCGCCCGACATAAATATGCCGCCAGACGATAAAAGTCCAGTCCAGAAATACGTTGAAACCTGTTGCGATCGCCTGGTAAACTAAATATCTATGATTGAAATCCGCCGCCGTCGCCCCAACCCAGCCGTGTCCGTACTCTACCTCAGCTACCAGGTAGCAGTACCCGATGACAAACCCCGCCACATCCTAGAAGAAATAGTCTGGCAAAAAGAAATAGAAGTTGCCCAGATGCGCGATCGCACTCCCTTAGCCGAGCTCCAAAAACAAGCAGCTAAAATATCCCCTCCCCGCGATTTCCTAGCCGCACTGCGCCATAGCAAAACTAAACCCGCTGTCATTGCTGAAGTCAAAAAAGCTTCACCCAGTAAAGGCGTAATTAGAGAAGATTTTGACCCCGCCGCGATCGCACTTGCCTACCAACAAGGCGGCGCTAGCTGCATATCCGTCCTCACCGATGTAAAATTCTTTCAAGGTAGTTTCGATAACTTAGCAATTGTTCGCTCGACCGTTGAAGTGCCCCTACTTTGCAAAGATTTCCTGATTTACCCTTACCAAATTTACCTCGCCCGCGTCCGAGGAGCCGATGCCGTACTGCTAATCGCCTCCATCCTTTCTGACAAAGACATACAGTATTTTGTCAAAATTGTCAAAGCTCTGGGGATGAGTGCACTAATCGAAGTTCACACCCTCGAAGAACTAGATCGCGTATTGACCATAGAAGGCGTAAACCTCATAGGCATCAACAACCGCAACCTCGAAGATTTTACCGTCAATCTGGAAACTACCAGCCAACTTTTAGCCGCACGGGGTAGCGAAATCCGCGATCGCGATATCTTAGTTGTAAGCGAGTCAGGATTGCACGTACCCGCAGACTTGGCCCTCGTGGTTAGTGCTGGGGCTCAAGCCGTCCTGATCGGCGAATCTCTAGTGAAACAGCCCGATATTGCCCAAGCTTTAACAAAACTTACCCGCCCAGCCACCTGAGAGTCTTGACAAAGAGCTAAAATTCTGGTAATAGGTGGTAATATCCAATCCTATTCTTGCGATTGTCATGGCAATTAATAGCAGAAAAAAGAGCGATCGCCATTTTTCATTGTAAGCAAAGCAAAGCAATCGTAAGGAGTAAGATTTCTGCTCTCTTTATAACTCGCAATGACTACTAAGTAGATAGACCGAATTAAAGGTAAGGTGGGCGCTCGCCGACAACCATTTATTAGCGATAAGTTACAATTTTTGGGCGGCGAGCGCCCACCCTACAAGCTAATTTTATTCCCTTGTTACCCTTCTTCCCTAGCCCTGAGCATCGTAGCCCCTAGCCCCTCTTCCGCTAATTGAGGTAGATCGCCTTTCATGGAGCAAATTCCCCTTCCTTCCCACATACATTATGAACTATTACTGCAACTTCTAGAGCGCAAAACATTGTTTGCTGTCAGCCTAAAATCTCCCCAGCAAGAACAAGTCCAACAACTGATAGTCACCCTCCGCAAAGCCGTCGCTCAGCAAAAGCAACTCGAAGAAAGTTGCAAACGCTCTAACTTACCAGTAGAATACCTCTGGTCACTCAATGAAATCAAAGCTGAGTCAGTTGAGGGAGAAGTAAAAATTAAAGATTAAAAATTCAAAGATTAAAAATTAAATACTAAGAAGTGTGGAATTTTTGATTATAATTGCTATGACAATCATCAATAATTTTTAATTAAAAATTTATAAATTGAAGTTTTTTAACGATATAGCAACCTTCTTGGTAGTTAGGACATTCTAGTTTCCTTAAACCCTTAATTCTCTTCCCTTCTTCCTCTTCTTCCCTAGTCCCTAGCCCCTAGCCCCTAGCCCCTAACCGCTGAAAGCGGTTGCGATAATTTAGGCAAAAACTGATTTAGGATTGCTATAGTTACTAACGATTGAATTAGGACAGACAACATCATGGATAACAAGTTAATGCTGATGATTCCTGGCCCCACGCCAGTACCAGAAGCAGCATTACTGGCAATGGCCAAGCACCCGATGGGCCACCGTAGCAGCGAATTTGATGCGATCTTTGCAGAGTGTACTGAGAACCTGAAATGGCTACACCAAACTAAAAGCGACGTACTAAGTTTAACTGTTTCCGGCACTGGCGCGATGGAAGCAGGGATAATTAATTTCTTAAGTGCAGGCGATCGCGTCCTTGTCGGTAATAATGGTAAATTCGGGGAACGTTGGGGTGAAGTCGCCCAAGCTTACGGCCTAAATGCTGAAATCATCACCGCAGAATGGGGTCAACCCCTCGATCCAGAAAAATTTCGCGAGAAATTAGAAGCAGATACCAACAAAGAAATTAAAGCCGTTATTATCACCCACTCCGAAACTTCTACAGGCGTTCTCAACGACTTGGAAACCATCAACCGCCACGTAAAAGCTCACGGTGAAGCTTTAATTATGGTCGATGCCGTCACCAGTTTAGGGGCCGCTAACGTACCGATGGATGAGTGGGGAATTGACGTAATTGCTTCTGGTTCTCAGAAAGCTTATATGATTCCCCCCGGTTTGGGTTTTGTCGCCGTTAGTCCCAAAGCTTGGGAAGCTTATAAAACTGCTAAATTGCCGCGTTTTTATCTGGATTTAGGCAAATACCGCAAAGATGCTGCTAAAAATACGACTCCTTTCACCCCGCCAGTGAATATGTTTTTTGGTCTGCAAGTAACTCTGCGGATGATGAAGGCGGAGGGATTAGAAAATGTGTTTGCACGTCACCAGCGATTGATGAAAACTACCCATGCAGCGGTGAAAGCTTTAGGCCTGGGTTTATTGGCTGCTGACGGGGCCGCAAGTCCAGCGATTACAGCAGTGGCACCACCCGCAGAGGTAGATGCTCAAAAAGTGCGATCGCTGATGAAAAAGCGGTTTGATATTCTCCTCGCTGACGGTCAAGACCATTTGAAGGGTAAAATTTTCCGTATTGGTCATTTAGGATTTGTGTGCGATCGCGATATTCTTGCCGCTATTTCTGCCTTAGAAACAGTTCTCCGAGAATTAGGTTATGAAGGCTTTAGTTCTGGTGCCGGTATTGCCGCTGCTGCCAAAGTTTTGTCTGAATCTTAATTAAACAGGACTTACGCACGATTACGTAACGCCGCCATCTTGGGGGTGATTTTACCGCGCCTGTTGGCGGCGTTACCGATCTAAATTTTGCTGATTAATTCCCTGCACTTGACGTTGCACAGCGCTCTCAACTTGATTAGGTATATTACCCAGTTCTTGAGATAAATTTGCTAAGGCATTCTCTACTTTTGCTTGAAGTTCTATTAACTGCCGTTGTTGCAAATTTCCCCACTGTGGCAATTGATTAATAAACTGTTGCAAGTCGAGAATTACTGTAGTTAAACTGTCAATTTGCTCTAATTCTGGTCGCTGCTTGAATTGTTTGCTGATGATGTCTAACTCAGCTTGCACGAGTTTAATAGTTTGCTCTAAAATATTTTCTCGTTGGCGCAAATGCTTAATTGCTGAAACTATAGATTGTAAATTTTCTACTGGCTCAACATTTCGCTCGTTATCTTCTATTTGGGGGTTGACGGTAGCTAATAAAGTTGGTGTTTTTAACTGTTCCATCAGTTGCTCTACTAAAGCTCTATGTTGGTTGAGGCGATCGGTTGTGGAGGCTGCTGTTGTCTTTGTTTGTCGCTGTAATCTGTTGCGATTAATGAGGTTCAGTAAAAGTGATAAAACTATGGGTACGATAGCATAAATACTCTGAGCGAGAACCGCAGCCGCAATTAATCCAAAGATTGAGGCCGCTATGGATATATATTCAGCTATTTCTAGGAAATTGGTAGATGAATTATGGCGCATTGGTAATGGGTAATTGCTAATGGGTAATTGCTAATGGGTAATTGCTAATGGCTAATTAGGAAAAATTTTCCCCCATCTCCCCCGCTCCCCTGCTCCCCTGCTCCCCTGCTCCCCCTCTTTCCCTAGTCCCTAGCCCCTAGCCCCTAGCCCCTTCTACTTATATTTGTAAGATGAGTCTGGCTGTGCCAAAATAAATCAGAACCCCAAGGACATCTACGGCGGTGGTGATAAAGGGGGCGGACATTAAGGCGGGGTCTAATCCCAAGGAACGAAAGAGGAAGGGGAGGGCCGAACCGGCGACGGAGGCTAACATTGCGATCGCTAATAAACTTGTACCCACCGCTACTGCTACTGGTAAATTCCCCTGGAGAACATAGGCCCAGACCGTTGCTACTAGGCCCAATATCGAGCCTAGTAACGCCCCTGCCATACCTTCCCGCAAAATTACTTGCAGGGGGCCCATTGCCCGAATTTCGTCGGTGTTTAAGCCGCGAATCACAACGGTTGAGGACTGGGCTCCGACGTTACCCCCTGTACCTGTGAGTAGGGGAATAAATGCAGCGAGCACTACTACTTGCTGCAAAATGTCTTCTTGCGATCGGATAATCGTGCCTGTGACAGTATTTGTTAGGAGTAAAACAAATAACCAAACAACTCGCTTGCGGGCAACGGTGAATAAATCTGTCTGAAAATAATTGTCGCCGCCGGATTGGAGACCGCCTAAAGCATAAATATCTTCGGTGGTTTCCTCCTCCAAGATATCAATTACGTCGTCAACGGTGATGATGCCGACGAGACGCTGTTCGCTGTCTACTACTGGGACTGCAAGAAAGTCGTAACGCTGGATGAGTCTGGCGACTTCTTCTTGATCCGTGTCGGTTTGGACTGACACTAAATCGCGGGTCATAATTTCGCCAATAGTTTTATCAAGGGGTGATGTGACTAAATCCCCCAAAGTTAAAATTCCCGTCAGACGACGGGCAGCGTCAGTGACGTAGAGATAATAGATGGTTTCAGTAGTGGGGGCTAATGTGCGTATGCGTTCTAGGGTTTCGGTAATGGTGAGGCTTTCTTTAAGGGAGATGTATTTTGGGGTCATGATCCGCCCTGCGGTGTTGGCTTCGTAACCTAAAAGCAGGGCGGTTGCTTGGCGTTCCGCTGGGCTCAGTTGGGCCAAGAGGCGACGAACGACTGTTGCGGGCAGTTCATCAAATAGCCGCGCTCGGTCATCGGGGGACATTTTATCTACGATGTCGAGGACTTCTTGGCGTTTGAATTCTTCGCAGAGTGCCTGCTGTACGCTGGAGTCGAGGTGTTCGTAGACTTCGATCGCTTCGTCTTTGGAGAGTAAGCGGAAGGCTATTACTTGCATGGTTTCTGGTAAGCCTTCGATCGCTTCGGCTATGTCAGGAGGCTGGACGGGCACTAGAATGGCTTTAGCTCCTTTGAGGTCGCTTTGTTCTAGTAATGCCTGTAGCTGCGATCGCACTAATTCCCGCAGTTCGTTGCGAGAATAGGTCGGTATGGTAGAGGATGAGGAATTTTTCTCTGTCACTGCCGACCCTCCTGAACCTGTTTGAAATGTTCCTCCATCCAGTCTAAAGGGTAATGGATGGGAGATTTTAGATTTTTTTTAGGATTTGCTATTTTTGATAGGTGCTAGCAGCGCGTTCGATCTTGTAAGTGAGAGGGCGATCGCGCTATAGATGAGACTCTTACCCTATCGCTTCTCCTGAAAGCAGCAGCATTCTTGGTAACGGTTAATGGTTAAATGTTAACACTTAACCGTTAACAGTTAACTGCGATCAGATACACTTATCTTGATCTGCAACACTGATCGTTATCAGAGGAGAATTGGCTCCAAACGAGCGTTCTAGAAGAGTTTGAGATGAGTTATTGCGAATGAAATTGTTAACAATTTCTTTCCATTCAGAATCATTAGCTGGAACGATCATCCCGTAAGCAATACAAGTCAAAGGCTTTTCGGGAATTAGAGCATATTGGTTGGGATTTAAACCCTGTCTTAATGCTTCTCCTACCAACAGTATACCATCGCTAGCCAAGGCATCTATCTTACCTTCTACGGCATCTTTTACTGCTGTTTGTCTTCCTGATTGTCCTTGATAAACTTTCTGGTTAGCTAATTGATAGCGTCCAGCTATAAATTGCTGGGTGAGGGAATCTCCCAACACGCCAATGGTAAGATCTTGGAGGAAGCCAGAAGGGTTGACTCTGAGCCTGTTTTCGGGTTTTACCATTAAATAGGTGCCACTGTACAAAAATGGTAGAGAAAAAGCAATCCCCGTCGGCGAATTTTTGTTAATAGTATTGGGGCCACATTCAAGGTGAGCGCGTTTGCTGGTAATGCTGCGATAGCGACCTTGAGGCGAAGATTCATCGAGAACTGTTTCCAGTTTTTCTAATCGAACGGAGCGATTTAATTGCTTTTCAAGACTGGCTCTAAATATTTCCATGCCTTCCACACAAAGGCCTTTCCAATTGTCGCCTTCTGTATAGCCAAAAGGAGCGGCATCTTTCCTAATTCCTACTTTGAGAACGCCGTTTTGCCGAATGTCTTGCAATGCTGACTGTGCTAGACTAATTGTCGGGAAAAATAGGGGAAAGATAAGACTGATTGCTGTAATTGTTAGTTTTTTGCTCATTTTTTCTGTCCAAATAACTATTTTATTGTAGAGCAATTGTCGCTATTTATTATTAGTGACTCTTGCTGTAATTGCCCCTGTATTTGCGAACTTTGGTTAAAGTGTCTCCGTCTTTTTAGTATAATGGAAAGAATATAAATTGTCAAGAAGGAGGAGTAGCGAGATTGATAATTGATATTGCTACTCATCAAGTTCACTAAGTTCCTCATCTTCATCAAGCTCAATAGCTTCAGCGAATTCTAAGTTTGTTGGTAAAGGTGCTGAGGTACTTAGTAGAACAGGAGAATTTGATGTATCCATATCTTTTTCTTGATCGTAGGAGGCTAAGAAAGTTACTGTTTCCTCCAAATTGGAAAAATTATAAGTGACAGTTAGCTTGGACAATTGTTAAATCTTTATACATTCCCCAGAGTGTTTCGCCAAATACTCTTAAAGCTGGTTGTTCATTCTTTTGGTGATATTTGCTAGGTGCAATATATGGCCAACCAGTACCAGCTTTTGATGCTGTTCGTAATGAATCAGTTAGAGCTATTTTCAAGAAATCTTTTTCTTCTTTCGTACAAACAAATGACTCTATAGAATCACGAATAAATTTGAGAACCCACAAGTTTTCATCAGAGTAACACTTACCCAAAAGTTCAGGAAAGTTTTTCAAAACATCCGAACCTGGGAAAGGTGGTGGGGACTGGAGGTAAGCAAGTAAATTGGTGATACTCTGGCGGAGTTTTTTCATGTCATATTCCCAGAAACACTTGGCTTGAGCTACCCAATATACAAAAGGATGCGCTTCAATTCCAATAGAGTTAATACCGTTTTGCTTAGCAGTCACCGCTGTAGTTCCACATCCAGCAAAAGGATCGATTACTAAGGATTTAGAGTTGAGGTTAAAGTCAGAAATAAGCTCCTCTACCAATTTATAACTAAAGCCAGCCGGATACTTAAACCAGCGGTGAATAGGAGCGCTCATACTATCTTGAAATGTTCCAAAACGTTCACTATTAGAAAATGTTGATTCAGAAGATACAGATTGATTAAATTCAAGTAGCAGCTCTAACTGTTTAAATTCTTCTGTGATTTCCATGTGAATATCATCCTTATCATTAGTTTGGAAAGGAGAACTGTTGGATTTTGCCAGCACTCAACTCCTAAGATTATACACCTAAAAATCTTAATTAAACCAGCAATTGATATTTTTCTTGTGCCAAACGGTAAAGAGGTCGCCATACCAAACGATTAGTTAATACCACCAATAACGACATCACAGTTGATTTCCTAAAAATACTTATAAAAATACTAATGGGGTTCACCAAAGATGCTATAATAATCCCAACGGCAATGGAGCTCGCCAAAACCGCCTGCTAGTGATTCTTTCCTAACGTTAACTAAAACACTAAAAGGCTGATGGCTCCTACTTTTCTGGCTTGCTGCTGGAGAGTAGGGGCGTGAAAACTTTTCACTAACCTCTCATACCTAGCAAGCCTTTGTCCATACCCAGAATCTGGAGAAAGGAATCTCATGTTAGCTAGTGCGCTATGGATTTTATTGATGGGCTTTTTTGCGGGTCAAATTGCCCGTTGCTTAGGTGCTCCGCCTCTGATTGGAATGATTTTGGTAGGGATAGTTTTAGGGCCACAAGTTAGCGATGTCCTGAGTCCTGAAGTGCTGAAATCGGCGGATAATCTACGAATTGTGGCAGTGACGATCATCCTGATGAAAGCGGGATTAGGATTAGATCGAGAAAAGCTGGCACAGCAGGGAACTGTGGCGCTGCGGTTAGGAGTTTTACCAGCAGCAATTGAGGCAATTGCGATCGCATTCGCTGCGATACTAATTTTTAAATTCGACTTTCCCACAGGCTTACTTTTAGGTTGTGTAATTGGTGCAGAATCACCCGCTGTAATTGTCCCTGGAATGCTACGACTAAAAAGTTTAGGCTGGGGTGTCACCAAAGGAATTCCCGATGCCATTCTTACGGGTAGCGCCCTATCTGATGTTTTATTACTGTTAGTCTTTAGCTTACTTTTAAGTTTCTTCGATCGGGGAAAAGTTGAAAATATTATCTTCCCTGGAGGATTTAGCCTAAGCGCAGTTCAATTGCTCCCCTTTCAGGTAGCAATAGAAGTAGGATTTGGGGTCTTAATTGGTTACATTGCTGCTCGTTTAACTGTATCTCTACTAACTCAACAAAACTGGACGCAAAACGCCGTACAAGATGTATTAATTGCCGCCAGTATTGCGCTTCTATTAGTAATTTTTGAGCAAGCTTTCCCCTACTCTGGCTATTTGGCAGCAATGGCAATGGGCTTTTTTTTGATTGAACTCGACCCACCTTTAGCTAGACGACTACGCGGTGGATTTGACAGCTTATGGATTGTCGCTGAGATTGTTTTATTTGTCTTATTGGGAGCCAGTATTCAACTTCAGGTATTAGGGAAGACTTTTTTGCCGGGGCTTTTTGTATTGGCAATTGGCTTGTTCATTGGTCGCACTATAGGTTGGTATTTCTCGACCTTGGGTAGTAATTGGAATTGGCGAGAAAGACTATTTTTGCTACCCGGAAATATGGCAAAAGCCACCGTTCAAGCTGCCATTGGTGGTATTCCTCTATCTATGGGAATTGAAGGAGGAGAAATTATCTTAGCCGTTGCTGTTCTCTCAATTTTGATAACAGCACCGATAGGCGCTTGGGGAATTCCCATGTTTGCCCCAAAATTGTTAGAACGGGGAGAAATCGATCCGACAAAAGTAACAGTAGTAACTTGTAATATAATATTAGCAGCAGTCGATACTTCTCCCTTTTCTACAGAGGTTTTACTCAAAGCAGCAAGCCTAGCACGTCGTGTTGATGGTGAAGTAATTGTATTACACATCATTAATATTGTAGAAAAAGAGGCTGTAGAACAACTGCGCGATCGCACTCAAAAATTACTGGCAGATATTCGCCATCAATTCATTACCATTACTGGCTCAGTTCCAGAGGAAATTATGCGCGTCGCAGAACAGTATCAAGTGACAGATATTGTGATGGGAAAACGGGGATATCAACCTTGGGAAAAGGTATTAGTTGGTTCCGTATCGCAAGCAGTGATAGAAAATAGTTCTATTCCCGTAATTTTGGTAGAAGAGCGCCAAATTTAACCTGCCAAAACATTTAGGAAATATATCCGTAGTACCGCCCTCGGAAGGGTATTTAAACCGCCCAGAGCGCGGCGTTACCAAAGTCACAAATAGGAGTTTGATTATGAAATGGTTTGAGCAATTTGAGCAATTTATTGCAATCCCCCAACTCAGCAAGTGGTTCATCATTGCTTGTATTGTTGGCATTCTTTCCGGCTTAGGTTCTGCGGCTCTCCTAGTATCTTTAGATTGGGCAACAAATTGGCGAGAATCTCATCTCTGGATAATAGCCCTATTGCCCTTAGCGGGATTCTTAAGTGGCTGGATTTATCATCAATATGGAAAGCAGGTAGAAGCCGGAAATAATCTTTTATTAGAAGAGATTCATAACCCCAAAAATATTATTCCGTTACGAATGGCTCCAATGGTGCTGTTAGGTACAGATATAACTCATTTATTTGGGGGTTCCGCAGGTCGTGAAGGGACAGCACTGCAAATTGCTGCATCACTTGCGGATCAATTAACTAAAATCTTCCACTTTAAACACGCTAATCGACGAATTTTATTAATGTCGGCTCTCAGTGGTGGATTTGCTTCCGTTTTCGGAACTCCCTTAGCTGGAACTATCTTTGGCTTAGAGGTTTTAGCAATAGGAACTATTCAACATGATGCTCTTTTTCCTTGTTTAGTTGCAGCGGTTGTAGGCGATCGCATTACCCTAGTTTTGGGATTACATCATACAGCATACCGCCATGCTCCCTTTGTACCAACCATCACCCCAATGGCGCTTATTTCTGCCATTATCGCTGGTGCAATCTTCGGGATTGTAGCAATGATTTTCGCTAAATTAACTCACAAAATTAGCCACTTTTTCAAAGCAAAAATTTCCTATCCTCCTTTACGTCCTGCGATCGGTGGTACGATTGTTGTACTGAGTGTCTGGGCGATGGGATCGAGTAAGTACATCGGTTTAGGTATTCCTACCATTGTCGATGCGTTTTACAGTCAGTTACCGCCCTGGGATTTTGCTGCAAAAATAGCGTTAACAGCTTTGACTTTAGGGGCCGGATTTAAAGGAGGAGAAGTGACTCCTCTATTTTTTATTGGTGCAACATTAGGCAATGCTTTGTCCTTAATTTTGGCTTTGCCAGCACCTTTATTGGCAGGAATGGGGTTTGTTGCTGTCTTTGGCGGTGCAGCGAATACACCGATAGCTTCAACTTTAATGGGAATTGAACTTTTTGGTCTGGAATCGGGGGTATTTATTGCTATTGCTTGTGTAATGAGCTATGTTTTTTCAGGTCATGCTGGTATTTATAGTTCGCAGCGAATTGGCTCTAGTAAATATTATTTTATGTCGATGAAAGAAGGGATAAATTTGTCTGAAAATAAGCAGGAAGATGCGGCAGATGTAAAAGAGAATATTAAAGAAAAGCCTGAGTGATTATAAATTTTGTAAATCATCTATCTGGTCTAGTTCTTATCTATATTTAATTCTGGGGTGATTTTGCTATTGTCAGCTTTCCAGTTAGCAAACCACAAGCCAGTTTTATAACAAGTTTCAGGAGCTTAAATCTTCCTTCTTCCTTCTCAGGTACGCTAAACCGTACCTCTGGATTCGCGTTCTCCTCCATGCTCAGCCTGTAAAGTACCGATACAATGTCAATAAGTATAAAAAGCAATCAAATTGCTCACTTACATAGATTACTAGAGAAGCGACTGCCGGAAGGAGAACACGCAAATGAACCAAGTAAAAACTGTTGCATTGTTAGGCCTATTAAGCGGTCTTTTAGTTACCGTTAGCTATTGGGTAATTGGAGGCAGTGGTGGCGCTCTGATCGGTATTGCCTTAGCTGCCGTGATGAATTTGGGTTCTTGGTTTTACTCCGATCGAATTGCTTTAGCAGCTTACGGAGCTCAACCAGTAACTCCTAATCAAGCGCCGGGACTTTATAGCATAGTAGAAAATTTGTCACAGCGTGCGAGTTTGCCTATGCCGGCAGTTTACATTATTCCTAGTCCGGCGGCTAATGCTTTCGCCACTGGTCGTGACCCAGAACACGCTGCGGTTGCTGTTACTGAAGGCATTATGAATATGTTGCCTGATGATGAACTTGAAGCCGTACTCGCGCACGAATTAAGCCACATTAATAATCGCGATACTCTCACCCAAGCTGTTGCGGCTACGGTTGCTGGTGCTATTTCTTTGTTAGCACAAATGGCGAGTTATAGTATGTGGTTTGGGGGTTCGCGAGATGATGACAATGGTCGCAATCCTTTGGGGTTGTTGTTGAGTATTATTTTGGCCCCTGTAGCAGCATCGGTGATTCAGTTGGCAATTTCACGCACGCGGGAATTTTCTGCTGATGCGGGTGCGGCTAAGTTAACTGGAAATCCCCGTGCTTTGGCCCGTGCTTTACAACGTTTAGAAAGCAGCGCAAGGCAGATGCCGTTGGATGGTAATCCCGCTTTTGAACCGCTTTTGATCATCAATTCTTTCTCTGGTGATTGGTTGAAAAATCTATTCTCTACTCACCCTTCAACAGAAGCACGGATTGAGAATTTGTTGAAGCTAGAGCAACAATTGTAGATATTAACTGTTAACTGTTAACTGTTAACTGATAACTGGTAACTGGTAACTGGTAATTGCAACTTTCCAGGCATACTTAAATGTAGGGTGGGCGCTCGCTGATAACCATCTACGACTATAAGTTACAGCTTTTTGGCAGCGAGCGCCCACCTTACGAAGGTCTACAAAAGTCAAAATTCAGAGTCCTCAGTTCTCATTAATTTAGGAGAAACGATTATGACAGATGAAACTAATATCCCCCAAGAGTCTTCAATTGTTGGGCCGGTCAGTGAAGAAACTACAGACTTGGTAAAAGCAGAGATGCCTAACGCTAGCGAAGATGTGATTAAGGAAACTGCTGCGCTATTTGAAGCGGTTAAGAAGCGAGTGCAAACAGAAATGCAAGCAGCTACCGATTTGACTCGCGAGGCTTATGAAAAAGCGGTGACAAAAGCCCAGCAAAGTGTTGAAGAAAATCAGATTACTGTTAAAGAACGGATGGAAGAAGCCGTGCGGTTAGTGCAACAGGAAGCTGAGAAAAATTGGCTGGTAGTAGATGCGATTAAAACGCGAGCACAGGCAGAGGTACAGTCTGCTGGTGAAGTCAGCCGCGATACTTATCTAAAAGCGGTTCGGGAAGCACGAACAGCGGTAGAAGAAAATAAGTTGATTGAACGCGATCGCATTGAGCAAGCTGTCGAACAAATCCAAAGAGAAGCTGATAAAAACTGGCACGTTATTGTCAGCGAAATTGAGTCAATTGGTGTGAAACTCACTGATGCTGCTAGGTCGGCTTGGAATGCGCTAACAGCTTTTTTTGATAAGTCTAATCGTCATTAAAGGCAATCGCCACCTCCTTTTAGATTGACCGCAAAAGCTGGTTTACTTACAGGTTTTACCTAAGAGTAATCCAGTTTTTTAATGGCTAATTGTTAATCATAACACAATTAATCGTTAAACAAAGTTTAAAATGAATTTAATAATAAGCTGTTAAGCTTAGAAGCGCCTATACAGAAATGAGAGTGAAACTAATGGGTGCGTGGCGTTATTTACTACGAGGAATAATTTGCGGAATATTAAGTTTAGCAGCGATCGCATCAACGGCTTTAGGTGAAATTAAAGAACTCGACTTTACTATCAATTCTAATGGTAGCGAGTCCTTTGGCAGCTTAATTCAGCAAGCAGAAGAATATGCTAAAACTTCAATAGATCGGGAATTTAAAGCCGATCCGAATCTTACCGAAATTTCGATCGTCATTTTAATAGATCGGCAGAAGCAAGTAGTCCCAATTCTGCGGTCAAGGGTTTCGCGATCGCAGTGGCAGAGAGATACTCGCATTGACCAGTGGACTAGATATTTCGGCGATGCTAAAATCCTATTAGGTTTAAGAAATACTAATTTACCTCAAGCAAGTTTTCCAGCTTCCCAAACCAGCTTACCCTTCTCCGAACGACGGCGCTTGATAGAAAATGACCCTGGCTTTAGAGATGACTGATTGTGGCAAAAGCAGAAAGTATTTTTCAAAAATAAGGGGAAACATAGCATAAATTTAACACTTTAGATCGCGAAAGCTACTTTAGATAGATTATTCTTAGATTAAGAAACAGCCAATAAAGCTATACTATTCGATCGATATTTATTAACAATTGCATTAACGAACTTTAACTTGACAGGGGTATGTTCTATGGGAGAAATAAATATTAAAAACGTGAGTCAGGGCTAAAACAGTTTCATGTCACAAATTACTCGCAGGCAATTACTAATTTTCTTTGGAAGCAGTGCTGCCGCAAGCGTACTAGCGCCCCAACTAAGTCAAAAATTATTGGGCGACTCCGCCGTAGCTCAGGCTCAAGTTCCCCTGACCTTTACTCCAGTACGCCTACCCCACCCGCTCCCCATTTACCAAAAACGGTCGAGCTTCATACCAACAGGAATCGAGAAGGGCACGATCGCACCTGCCTCAGCAGATACCAAGCTGGTAAATTACACCGTTATGGATGACGTGATCGTACCGCCAGAGTACGAACGTTATGTAATAGTGCGTTGGGGCGATCGCGTCTTCCCCGATCGAGCCGACTACTTCGGCTACAACTGCGATTACACCGCCTTCATCCCCAATCGCGGCAGCGACAGCGACGGCTACCTCTGGGTCAATCACGAATACGTCTCCTACCCCATGTCCAAGGTAGCGCCAGCCGAGACAACGGAAGACCTCACAGCCTTCCCAACCACAGATCGCACCGTACTCGGTCTAGATTTATCTGTGAAAAATCGCGCCACCCTGGGCGAGTTCATGTACAACTTAGGCGGCTCCATCCTCCGAATTGTCAAAACCAGCGATCGCTTCCAAGTAGTCCCCAGTGACTCCAAAAACCGCCGCATTCACGGTCTTTCTGGCTTAGCCATCAACAGCCAGCGTTCTGACCAATATAAAAACGTCACATCTTGGGGCAACAGACAAGGCGACAATAACTTCTTATACGGCACTGGCCCCGCCGCTACCCAAGTTTTCGAGCAAGTCAACTCAGACGGCCTCGGCAACCGCATCATCGGCACCGCTTACAATTGCTCAGGCGGCACCACTCCTTGGGGAACCATTCTCTCTGGCGAAGAAAACTTTCAAGGTAGCGAACTATTTTTCGTCGGAGTTCAGGAAAACATCAAACCGAATGGCAGCCAGACAAGCTACATTAACGGCACGACAGGTTCAGAGTTCGGCTTAACCGGCGAAAAGTACGGCTGGATGGTCGAAGTCGATCCCGCTGAACCCAACTTCCGCCCCCGCAAACACACCTGGTTAGGGCGCTTCCGCCACGAAAACATTGCCATTCGCGCAGAAGCAGGGGGGCGGCTAGTCGCTTACATGGGAGACGATCGCCGAGGTGGCCACACCTGGAAATTTGTCAGCAATGGGACAATTGGAGATATCAACGACAAAAGTAACAGCGGCTTGTTTGAAAACGGGACGCTGTATGTAGCTCGTTACAACCGCGACTTTACAGGCGAATGGATTCCCTTAACCTTAAATGCTCGTACCAATCCGATCGCACCCTCAATTCTCGCTGAAGCTGAGATCGCAAGTCTCGGTCAAGCTCAAAGAAATGCTCCCTTCCGCTTACCAAAGCGCAAAGGAATTGCCGGTCAAACTGACGACGGCGGTTCCTTCGTGGTGGATACTACCAATGAAGCCAAAGTGCTGTCAGATTATCGCAATAAGACCCTCGCAGATTTCTACACCAGTCAAGGTGCAGTTTTAGTCGATGCCTTTTTAGCAGCCAATCTCATTGGTGGAACTCCCACAGCGCGGCCAGAGGATTTAGAAATTAACCCGCTGACTAAGGAAGTTTTCATTGCCTATACTGACGGCGCACCCGGAAGTGACGGCTATCCTGACTCCCGCATTTTTGTTGTCGCCAAGTACAACCGCAATGTCAACAGCGTCCAGCAGTCGGGAGGGCTTTACAAGATTATTGAAAACAGCGCTGATGGTACTGGTACAACTTTCCGCTGGCAACGGTTTGCCCAAGGTGGAGAAGCGGGGGCGAAAGATGGCGCTGGTTTCGCCAGTGTAGACAACATCCTTTTCGATCGCCAAGGAAACGTTTGGGGGGTCACGGATATGTCTACTGGTACTCACAACGGTTTTGATGTCGGTGCCGCTGGCAAGCCAAACTCCATCGATCACAGCAAGTCGGGGAATATAGCTGAGTTTACGGGAATTTTCGGCAACAACTGGCTGTTTATGATTCCCACTACAGGCGCGAATGCCGGAGAGGTGATTCCCTTTGCTTACGGGCCAAACCGCTGCGAGATGACTGGGCCAACTTTAGTTGGGAATACGCTGATCCTTGCAGTGCAGCATCCGGGAGAAGA
The DNA here is from genome assembly GCF_000332155.1 of Kamptonema formosum PCC 6407. Taxonomy (GTDB): domain Bacteria; phylum Cyanobacteriota; class Cyanobacteriia; order Cyanobacteriales; family Microcoleaceae; genus Kamptonema; species Kamptonema formosum. The sequence continues at coordinate 166,620 of NZ_KB235903.1, forward strand.
TTGCCCAATTGATGACGGAACTGTGTTGCAGCGATCGATCGAGATGCTGGATTTGAATGGGAGTTTGTTTACTCAGACGCGGGTAGTGTTGCGTGGTAGCAGTTGGCCGAGCAATATTGAGAAAGATGCTCGCCTTGTACCTCGGCCTTCTGTGGTTGGTATTCGTCGTGTTGATTCTAATAGCAGGTTTATCTAGAAGGTTGACAGTTTAGTTGAATAGGGGGCGGCAATGCTCATAGGTGTCAACTTAACGTCAAACCCTTAATCCGACAGGGTTAAAACCCCTGTCTCAAAGAGCAAGTCCTCTGAAGAGGACTAATACAGCGGATTCCAGGTTTATGAAGTACACCCCAGAAACCGGGTTTCTTCGCTTATTTATCGCCAGAAATCGGTTTTATTCAAGAAACCCGGTTTCTCTGTACCTCACTGACCTGGAAAGTGCTGTAAATTTAACAATTTTCTTCAGTCCTCTTCAGAGGACTTTAGCTATTAGGCAGGGGTTTTAACCCCTGACGGGCTTTCGGATGGCAGTTGACACCAATGGGCAATGCTGCGCCCCTATTGCTAATTTGTAGATGCCTATAAAAAAGCTAGTACCCAGGGCGGCTGTAAATAAGCCGATCCAAAAGGCTATGCTGTCTTCTATACTGGTATGTCACCTGTAATCAAGCCTAGAGACCTGAATCAACTATCATGCGAACCCACTATTGCGGCCAACTCCTAAGCGATCGTATTGGAGAGACTGTTACCCTGTGCGGATGGGTAGACCGTCGGCGCGATCACGGTGGCGTTATTTTTCTGGATTTGCGCGATCGCACCGGACTTGTGCAAATTGTCAGCGATCCCCAACGCACGCCAACTTCCTACGAAGCGGCTGACCATTTACGCAGCGAATATGTGGTTAGAATTACGGGGAAAGTGACGCGACGGCCTGAAGATTCCCTCAATCCTAAGTTAGCGACGGGAGAGGTGGAAGTTTATGCACACGAGATTGAGTTATTGAATGCTGTTCGCAAACAGTTACCGTTTCAGGTTTCGACGGCGGAAACTGAAAGCGTGCGCGAAGACTTGCGGTTGAAGTATCGATATTTGGATTTGCGGCGCGATCGCATGAGTCGTAATTTGCAACTCCGCCACCAAGTAGTTAAAGCAATCCGCCGTCACCTCGAAGATGCGGAAAATTTCATCGAAGTAGAAACGCCAATTTTAACTCGTTCTACTCCCGAAGGTGCGAGAGATTATCTAGTTCCCAGCCGCGTCAATCCGGGGGAATGGTACGCTTTGCCACAGTCGCCGCAGTTGTTTAAACAATTATTGATGGTTTCTGGTTTTGACAGATATTATCAGATTGCCAGATGTTTTCGCGATGAAGATTTGCGGGCCGACAGACAGCCAGAATTTACTCAATTAGACATGGAAATGAGCTTCATGTCTCTGGAAGAAATCCTCGAATTAAATGAAGGTTTAACCTGTCACATATTCAAAACTGTTAAAGGGATTGATTTACACCTTCCTTTCCCCCGTTTAACCTATGCTGAAGCGATGGGACGCTACGGCAGCGATAAACCAGATACTCGCTTTGGATTAGAATTAGTCGATGTTTCCGACTTAATGAAAGATTCCGGGTTTAAGGTATTTTCGGGTGCTGTAGCCTCTGGCGGGATTGTGAAAGTATTGCCAATTCCCGGCGGGAATGATGCCATCTCAAATGTACGAATTAAACCAGGCGGTGACTTATTCAAAGAAGCCAACGAAGCAGGCGCAAAGGGTTTAGCTTATATTCGCGTCCGGGATAACGGCGAAATCGATACGATTGGCGCAATTAAAGATAACCTGAAAGAGGAACAAAAGCAAGAATTACTCACTCGCACGGGTGCAGAACCTGGTCATTTACTATTATTTGGTGCTGGTGATGCGCCAACTGTCAATAAGACTTTAGATCGGTTGCGTTTAGCCGTTGGTCAAGAGCTAGGATTGATTGATAAGGATAAAATGAATCTGTTGTGGGTGACAGATTTTCCAATGTTTGAATGGAATGCTGATGAGAAGCGTTTAGAGGCATTACATCACCCGTTTACTGCACCGCATCCTGATGATATTAACGATCTGAAGACGGCGCGAGCCCAAGCTTACGATTTAGTCTTAAATGGCACTGAAGTCGGCGGCGGTTCTCGTAGAATTTATCAGCGGGAAATTCAGGAAAAAGTGTTTGAGGCGATTGGATTATCGACAGAGGAAGCTTACAATAAGTTTGGCTTTTTGTTAGATGCCTTTGAGTACGGTACGCCGCCTCACGGGGGAATTGCTTACGGTTTGGATCGATTGGTGATGCTATTAGCTGGTGAGGAGTCGATCCGCGATGTAATTGCCTTTCCGAAGACGCAGCAGGCGGGGTGTTTGTTAACGAATGCGCCGTCTGGGGTGGATGATAAACAGTTGAAAGAGTTGCACGTTCAATCAACTGCTAAGCCGAAGGTTTAGTGTTATGAAACATCTCGATAATTTGACTATCCATCGGTTCCGAGGCCTGCGAGATTTGACCTTGCAGGACTTGGGACAGATTAACTTATTGGTTGGCGCGAACAACTCAGGTAAAACCAGTGTTTTGGAAGCAATATCAACTTATTGCCGTCCCTTAGATCCTCTGGAATGGCTGAATACATCATGGCGGCGTGAGATTAAATATTCTCGCAAACCTCAGTTGGATGCTTTGAAGTGGTTGTTTCCTCAAAATAGAGAAGTAGATCAAGCTGATTTGTACGAGGGGGAAACGTATGTTTCTGGGAATGGCGATTTTCCTGTCAGAGAATCTAGGGCAATTTACCAAGAATTTGAAGGATTTTACGAGTTAAATGACAAGGAAAATAACACTGAATCTGAAATAGAAAGTGACGGAATAGAAAGTGACAATATTCTCCGGGGTGCTGAGTTAGAACTAAATGTTACAACAAGTTTTGATCCAGGTGAAGAATTATCCGTAACTTTTGAAATCTGGGAAAATCAGCGTTTTATTAATAGGAAGAATCGCTCAACAGCCGTACTACCAATTGATACAGTAACACCATTCTCTCACCGCATAGAACAGTTACAAATTAGCTTGCTATCAGAAGCTGTTTTTCTGGGAATTAAACCGGAAGTAATAAAATTACTTCAATTAATGGATTCAGAAATTACTGATTTAGTAATTTTATCCCCAACTGGTAAACGTCCTAGTCTATATATCGACCATAAACGAATAGGTATTTCACCTCTAAGTATTTTTGGTGACGGGGTGCGGCGTTTGCTGTTCATCGCTTTAACACTGATAAAAGTCAGAGATGGAGTTTTACTGATTGATGAAATAGAAACAGCAATTCATACTGAAGCACTTCGCAGTTCCTTTTCGTGGATTGTACAATGGTGCAAACAGATGAACGTGCAGTTATTTGCAACTACCCACAGTTTAGAAACAATTGATGCAATCTTGGATGCTAGCAATTTGGAGACGGACTTAGTTCTTTATCGTTTAGAGAAGGAAGAGTTACAAACTAAAGCAGTTAGAATTGAACGGGAGAGACTGCAAAGATTGCGGGAGGATTTGGGTCAGGAGGTTCGCGTGTGAAGTATGTCATTATTGGAGTAGAAGGGCCACACGATCAGGCATTTACAGGTAAGGTTCTCAAGCTTTTAGGTTTTAAAGATTTTCGGGAAGATTTGAAAGGATTAAAGTCAAGTTTAGATCCTTTCTGGCGCAAATTTATTCCTATTTATCCCAAACAAGGAAATTTGTACAAACGTCTTGATATGCCTTCTATTTTGTTTAATGATACTATCTCAGTAGCAATTTATGCAGGTGAGGGAAGCAACCTTGTGACTACTTTAGATGATATTTTATTCAATAATCCTGAATATCAAACAGACTTGGGTGCATTTGGTATAGTTGCCGATTGTGACAAGTCAAATCCCATTCAAATTGTAACAAAATATAGTAATTGCTTACAAAAATACTTTCCTAATTTTCCCAACCAAGCCGGTGAGGTAGACATCAATATTCCGAGAACAGGAATTTATGTGTTGCCAGATAATGCTTCACAAGGCGTACTTGATACTTTGCTTTGCAGTTGTGGAGAGACAGCTTACCCCGTTTACATGGAGAGAGCTCGTTCGTATCTAGATAAATTTTCTGAAGAAGAGATGAAATCTTTAAAATGGAAAAATTTTGATTGCAACAAAGCTTTACTCGCTACTGTTGTCAGCGTTCTCAAACCGGGGAAGACTAATACGGCAAGTATTGCTGATAATAATTGGGTGAGTGAGGAGACGCAGCAGCAAGTTCCGGCGTTGGCAATTTTTATTGAGTTTTTGAAGCAACTTTTGGAATTGAGTTAATAAGAGGGCGATCGCATTTATTTTGAGAGTGCGATCGCGTCACAGATCAAGGGCGATAGCCCTGTAATTTTTCCTGTCTGCTAAGTATGTTAAAATTATGGAAGTTCAACCACGAGAAATACAGAACTACCTGAAAAAAACTCAAATTCCCAACAAGTAGAAGCTACCATGAATACTTGATTTCTTCTCGAAAAACCCCCGAAAGTGTGGCGGGCTATATCGAGGTGATGTTGGAATTGAAGTTAGAAGATCCTGAACCTGAATTGCTACGAGCAGGATTTAAAGATGTGATGCTTTTCAATCTTGATCTTAAAAAAATAGATTGTCTTCAGTTAGATCGACACTCAGTTAGTGGATGGCAAAAATTGCAGGTTGACAATAATAGTAACAGCAAAGGCAGTTAGGAACTCATTAATTGCTCAAACCCTCTTCTAACTTCTTCCCTTAGCCCCTAACCCCTAGCCCCTAGCCCCTAGAATTAGGCTATTTTGCGATTGCGACGACGACGAGCGATCGCCATTCCACCAGCGCCAAGTGCCATACCAACCATAGTAATTGGTTCGGGTACTGCTTGGGCCGAAACTGTGAAGTCGTTGTAGTCGCCGTCACCCCACAGGGTATCCTCGAAGGAAATTGCCACAGGAGCACCAAAGGGACTTGCTGAGGTTTGGCTACCCGCACTATCGTAATTTACTCCCTCGGAACCACCAGTAGAATTAAACACCACTTGCTGGCTACCGCCATTGTGACTGCTTGTAGAGAATACAGTCGGTATGCTACTGCCCCACAAAGTACTGGTGAGTCCTAAGCTATAGACTTGGTTAGCAAGAAATGTGAAGCTTGCGGTAGCAGAACCAACTAAGTTAGTGGCAGTTCCTAACCAGCTATTCGTACCATAACTATTGCCTTGATATCCTGCATCTGCGGTATTTGCTTTTGTAAACAGGCTTTTTAGCAGGACTTGATTGGCGTTATAAACTCCCAAGGAAGATATGGCTGCTCCCTGAGACTTAAGGAATGTAAAGTTAACAGTGGTATCCTGGTCAAAACTAATGCCTGTAGTTCCAAAAGTGGCAGCGTTGGCTGATGTTGTTATACTCAGCATCGCAGTTAGGGCTGCGGCGGCTGCTAGTGTTACTTTAGTCAAATCTATAGTTTTCATAATTTTGCCTCTTCCTGGTAAGCCCTGTTCATAATTTCTATTATGGCCGATCCGATCGTGAATATTAACAGAATTCAGGAGGTTTCACGGAATCTTCACAGAAATTGAGCCTTTTATGAAATTGACAAAAAATTAGTGAATGAATCTTTGCTGATGCTCGTAAGAGCGTAGTTTTTCTAGATCATCATGCTCCGTGAAGCTACGGACTCTGTGTCTAAGTTTGTCTTGAATAAGCCTGGGCGAGTTCCTGCTTCTCAGTGATTTTACGGACTTAGTGCCTAAGTTTGTCTCAAATGAACCCTTAGCCTGATTAAGGATTGGCAAAAGTATTGATTTCGCCTCCGCCAATATAGCGTCCGGGAATGGGACGGGGTAATGAGACTGGCTCGCTGGTAGGCCCAATCGGTTGCCATGTCTGATTTACTTGGTTAGAGGTAGCTCCAAAGTTAGGGTTAGGTGATGAAACGGATGGAAATCCTAGATTTCCTGAATTGGTAGAGTTGGAGTTAATTACTTTGCTTCCCTGAATGGCACTAGGAAAAGCTGATTGCCCGAAATTGTTTGGGAGTGATGATTCTATCCCTGGTACTGTTGATGGAGGTGTGGGTAGTGTAATAGGTTGAACTTCTGGAATAGGATCTGAGCTATGCAAATTGGTCTGGTAAGGATTGTTACCCTGATTATTTGGATAGGAATTGTGGGACTGGTTAATTTGATAGGGGTTAGTTAGGGGGTTAATTGGAGCAGGGCTATTGAGTTGGATGCTACTTGTTGGCTGGGGAGTTAGGGTCGTGCTGGGTATACTTGGATTGAACCCCGGAAAAAGTTCTGGAGTAGTTGCAGGAGGGTTTGAAAATGGAGGTTGATTAGCTGTTAAAACCGGATTTGCAGTTGGTTTCAAAGGAGAATTACCAGAGTTGGTAACATCAGAAGTCTGGGCTGTTTTTTGAGGGGGAGAGTTAGCCGATCTGTATTTTTCCATTGCTGCTTGTAGAGGACTTACAGATAACGAATTTGGGCTGGGCTTTCCAGAATTGGGGGAATTGGTAGCAGATACGGAAGTGCCTGTGGCTGGAGATGCAGATTCTTTCGCCAACTCCCCGCCTACAGCAGAATTAGTCAAATTAGCAGCAGAATTGGAATTAAACAGATTCTTATTACCGGATATGGGGACAGTTGTAATTTCGGAGTCGGGAAGGGCGAAATATCTGTCGGTAAAGGAGGAGTTGGGAGCGATATCTGGTTTTGCAGTTTCCAAGCGGCGATCGCGAACTTCATCAAACAAACCCTTCGCGATCAGCACGGGACTATTGAGTAAAACAGAACTTGCACTGGAGCGGTTTAACTGGTTTACCAAGACTGGCACTGTGTCGATATCGGCGGCAATCATCCTGTCTTCGAGAGATAGCCCGATATTTCGCTCTGTAGTAGTTGAGGAAGTAATTTCTTCCTCGTCAAGGTTCAACCATTCTGGATGTACTGACACTTCCCAGAGAAATAATCCACCTACAGCAAAAATTACCGTTGGTATCCACACTGTAGGCTGAGTCAAGGGTCGAAACTGGGCTGCGAGATGGCGGATAGATGTAGGGAGTAGTTTAAAAGCAGACATAGTTTTAGGAATTAAAAATTAAAAATTAAAGATTGAAAATAGGTAATTACGATCTGGTCAGAGTTGTCACTAAGTTGCTAAGATTGTTTAATTGGGTAATGGTTGAGTTTTTTTTGATTCTGAGTTGGGATTTAGAAAAATATTTGACTCTATCCTAATATATCATAAGTACAGCGATCGCTAATGTATGGGGTGTCAGCAGCGATTCGGGAAAGTGTAAACAGCAAGCCGATTGCTTGCTGAAAAGAACAAACAGGGGATGTGAGATTTTCACTATGAAAAAAATAGTAGAAGTTGTAGCGGATCGAGAGGCGCTCACACAGCGATCGCTCGAAGTTATCCGCTCTCAAATGCAAGCAGCCATAGCAGAACGCGGCATCTGTACAATTGCTCTAGCTGGAGGGAGTACGCCTAAGCCCGTCTACGAAGCGATCGCAGCTTGTGACTTACCTTGGGATCGAATTCACGTATTTTGGGGTGACGAACGCTACGTACCGCCAGAACACCCAGATAGCAATCAGCGGATGGCTCGTCAGGCTTGGCTGGACAAAGTGAAAATTCCCGCAGCAAACATTCACCCGATGCCCACCACTGCTGGCGATCCTGTAAAAGATGCCCTTACTCACGAAACTCAGCTACAGGAATTCTTTAAAGTATCGGCTCTTGAGTTTCCAACTTTCGATATCATTTTGCTAGGAATTGGGGATGATGCTCACACAGCATCGCTGTTTCCGGGAACAGAGGCCTTGCAAGTGCGCGATCGCCTGATTACAGTAGGTAACAAAGACGGTCAACCCCGGATCACATTTACAGTACCCTTAATTAATCACGCCCGCAGCGTCATCTTCATCATCGCCGGGGCTAGTAAAAAACCAGCTCTCGCGCAAATTTTTGCCCCTTCAGGTGACGACATTACCTACCCCGCCCGACTTATCCAACCAGAAGGCGAACTTTGGTGGCTATTAGATGCAACGGCGGGTGAAGACCTACAGTCGCAAAAGGCATGACAATTGTTAAGATATGACCGTCTACTTGTCTGTTCTGACAGCGGCGGTTCTCTAAGACACAGCCGGTAAAGGAGAAATCAATGATTGTCTGTCCTAATTGCAATCACCAAAACCCTGATGGAGCCAACCAGTGCGAGGCTTGCTACACGCCTTTACCCGCGACTGCCAGTTGTCCCAACTGCGGCGCGGCTGTTCAGGCTGATGCTACTTTCTGCGGACAGTGCGGCTTTAACCTGCATCCAAGTTCTTCAACCCACGAGGCTGAGACAGCAGTTGCAGGTGCCTCAACTATTCCGCCAACAGTTGTATCTCCGGCTGTGCCTAATTTAGTGTCACCAGATCCGTTGATTGAACCTGAACCTTCAGTAACAATGGCGGTAGCATCGCCCAATCTGGAAAAATCCAGTGCTAACAGTGCTGTAACTGCTGCCCCTGCACCGATTGAGGTTCCAGTTGCACAGCCAGGTGCTCAAGTTTCAGCTCAAAGCTCTCCCCCTGCGGCAATGCCTGTAGGAGGAGCCGCGAGAACTCAACTGCAACAGCAAGCGGCGCGGCTGGTACACATCCAAAGTAATACTGCGGTTGAATTACCGGCAAACTTATCGGTAATTCACATCGGCAAACCAAATGACCTTGTGCCGCCAGACGTTGATGTTTCAGGATTTCCTAATTCTGAAGTGGTTTCTCGCACCCACGCGGATATCCGAGTGGAAGGAGATGCTTATTACATCGAAGATGTCGGCAGTTCCAACGGCACTTACATTAACAATACTCCCCTGTCTAAGGGAAATCGCCATCGGTTGCGGCCTGGCGATCGCATCTCTCTAGGCAAAGGAGACATGGTTTCATTTTTATTTCAACTCTCTTAGAGCAATTTTGGATTTGAGAGTTCAAATCTCAAATCTCAAATTGCTACTTGGGGCTCCCTACCAACACTCTAAGTTGCCAATGTGATTAAGCTCACTCTGCTACATCCATTGCAGTCTATACCCGTCCGAAGCTGGGCCTTTGAAGACGAATTGGTCGTTCGGATTGGTCGCTCTACTGATAACCACGTCGTTCTTTATAGCGCTGTCGTCTCCCGCCGCCACGTCGAGTTGCGGCGTACCGGTGTGAATTGGGAAGTGATTAATTTGGGTACGAATGGTACTTACCTGGATGGCAAACCCATAACTCAGGTTCCGGTTGTGGACGGTTTGATCATTCATTTGGCTCGCTCTGGCCCGAAGATTCAAATTCACTTGGAGAAGCAAGAACCAAAACCACACTCAGGAAGAGTTGCTGTGAAGCCAAGAGATACTAAGGCAGTGAACGATCGCGAGGCGCTGGTGCAGATTAGCGTGATTTCTGTGGGCGACTATCCCCATAGAGGGCCGTCTAAGGAGGAGGATTTAACGGAGGGAGATTGCAAGCGTGATAAGAGTTAATAGGAGCATTGGGTGGGGTGAGGGATAGGCGGGGGCGCAAGTCTACTAACTTACTTTGCTAACTTTTGAGATACTAGATTTTCTGCCGTTTCTGGGGTTATCAACCGCTTTTGCTAACTCTTTCGGAACAGAATGCAAGCGATCGCGTATCGGTACTGCATCGGTTTGCAATACCGCCAAAAAAGGGTCTTGATTCTGGGCAAAATTGCGCGGAAAATCCCCCGTTAATACCAATTCTCCAAAATTATGCAACAGTAGCTAGGGCTGATAAAATATAGTCCCATCCGGCTATAGATGCTATTTCTTCTGTTGAAAATTCTCCCAGAAAAACGCAAACTTTTTCTTTAAGACCCTCTAGATTTTCATAGATTCCCCAACTTAGTTCTTGTTTTATGTGTGACCATATTCTCTCAATTGGATTCAATTCAGGACTGTATGGTGGTTGAAAAATAAGTAAAATGTTATCCGGTATTTTTAGCCTACTACTTTTAGTTTTTTTTAAACTCTATACCCGCCGCTTTGTCTTTTTTGATGCTCGAACGTCTTGGTACTTTTAATTTAGCTTTCATTCGATAGTGTAATTGCTTGTGTAATGTTTGATACTTGACTGATATTTGATATTTCTCTTCTACCCACTTACCAATTTCTTTATAACTTTTAAATTCACATGATTCCTCACTTAATTTCTCTGATAATCCAGCTATTACAGATGAAGGGATTACTCTAGGTCTACCAGTTGATTTTCCGATTTTTAGCAGTGCGGGTAGACCGCCAAAACTATATTGTTTTAACCATCTATTTACAGTTATCCTATGTACCCCTAAACGTTCTGCTACATCTGTAAGGCTGGGACTTAATCCCGCTTTTAACCAATAAAGTGCCTGAATTTTTTGTCGGTTAGTTATAGTTCGCTGCTGCGACAAAATTATTTTTAACTCCCCAACGCTTAAATCAATTCTTTCTTGGTAATTTACTTTCATGCACCACTCCTCAAAATCTCATTATTATTATAGCATACTTTTAGGGAAATGGTATACCATCTATTCCTGGCAAACCGACAGTTCACGGGTTAAGATTTAAGGTACGAATTAGAATTACAGGACTAAATAGCCAAGAAGGAACGCTTGTCACCAGTTGGCAAATAGATGTAGGAAAAGATATACCTAGACTAATTACAAACTGGTTAGAAGTAGATAGATAATGATAGGAGGTCAAACATGAAAGCCCAACTTTACGATACCATTCAAACCTTGGTTGATATTAATGCCGATTTTGACCACCGCGATCGCATTATTCCCAAAGGTACGGAAGGATCAATTGTCGAATGTTACGAAAATCCCGAATTATATGCAGTCGATCTAGCTATTCCTAACGATAAATTTGTAGGCGGATTTGAGTATGAAAATGTCATGCTTAATCCCACACAATTTACAACATTAGTAAATTCTGTAGAGATGGGCGAATACTCCTATGCAGATGATAAGGTAGAATAGTAGAAAAAGTCAGATCGGAAATCAACTTTAACAAAAATAATAACTCAAAATGGTAAATACCTATCGTTTAAAAGCTAGGGAACTCGATCAGAGCTTTTTAGAAAGATTAAAAGCCACTTATGGAGATCAATAAATAGAAATCAGCATTTCTAACTTAACAACATTTCAGTTGTGGATGATAAGGTATAATAGAAATCAAACAAACAATAAAGAGATATTTAACCAGAATTGGTATGATATGCTATCATTAACTTGTCAACCAACTTAAACAAGATCGACTGCTAAAAATTAACAGGAGTTAACTCTCATGCAACTAGAAGACTACTTCAATTTTTTACGCCCCGACGACATTCGGGTAAAAGGGACGCGGATTGGCATTGAAACCATCCTTTATGATTTTATCCATCGCGCCCGCACTCCCGAGCAAATTCTCCAATCTTATCCCTCTTTAACTTTGGAACAAATTTATGCAACTATCACTTATTATTTACATAACAAAGAAGCGATTAGCGCCTATCTAGCTGATTGGTTAGAATGGAGTCACCAACAATGGAAAGCTCAAGAACTAAATCCCCCACCAGGAATTATTCGACTAAGAAAGCTTAAAGCTGAATTAGAATCTCAACAGAAAGCGCATGAGTCTCAAATACTTGCTTGATGAAAATTTACACCCTATTTATAAAAGACAATTAATTGAAAGCAATCCTAATTTAGTTGTCTGGAAAATAGGTGAGCCTAATTCACATCCTTTAAGCACTTTAGACCCAGAGATTTTGTGCTGGTGACAAACAATCGTAAATCAATGCCAGTTCACTTGGCTGAACATATTGAACGCGGGGGTCATGTCCCAGGAATTTTTATTTTGGGTACTAAAATTAGTATTGGTGAAAATATCAATCAACTAATTTTTATTGCCAAATCCTCTTTTGAGGATGAGTATCAAGATCAGATTATCTATTTACCCAAAATTTGATATAGCACTGAGTTGTGGTGGTTAATCATTCCAGAATCAGAAATTATTTTAGTAGTATTTTCAGGACAATGACTAGAGTTGTAACAGGATGCAACTCCGTTGCCAATTTTCAAGGGAATCGAGTTAGAATTAATACTAGAAACAATTTTTAGCTGGTTGAAGTGTAGTTAAGTTAACAACAGCGATCGCAATACCCCAGATATAAGCGCGATCGCGATCTGAAAACAAACCCCTTTTTGGAGAACTATTATGACTACAGCACAACAGATAATTAAGCGCAGTGATTTCTTCAATCGCCGAGTCATTGACCGCAAGACTGTGGAAGAGCTAGGTAAAGTCGATCAACTGTGGGTAGATCCTCAATCTCATCACACGATCGGCTTTACTTGCAAGTCTGGATTTTTGGGCAATAAGAAACGCTGGTTTGCTTGGTCGCAGGTAGAGACAGTGGGTGACAATATTCTGGTAAATCTTAATCCAGAAGTGCCAGAACTAAAACAACCTGAGTCGGCGATGTCTATGATTGGCAACGAGGTATTGACGGATGGGGGCAATAAGGTAGGTGAGCTGATTGATTACCTCTTCGATGTTAAGACAGGTAATGTGGTTAATTATTTGTTTAAATCTAGCGGGTGGCGAGGTGTTTTGGATGGGATTTATCTGCTTCAACCAGCAGTTATTTCGAGTATCGGGTCTAAGCGAGTGATGGTTCCGGAGGCTGCGATCGCAGAACCTCACCATTATACAGACGGACTGAATCAAAAAGTAGGTCAAGCCAGAGATGTGTTGAAAAAAGACCTCGACGATACCATCAAGCACGTAGAAGAGGCAAAAGGGGTGGCTCAAAGTTTAGCAGAAAAACTTCAAGAAAAAGCTAAAGTTGTCAAGGAAGCAGCTCAAGATCGGGCTCAAGTTGTTAGAGAAAAAGCTCAATCTGTCAGAGAAATGGCTCAAGACCAAGCTCAAGTTATCAAGGAAAAAGCTCAATCTGTCAGAGAAATAACTTCTGAGAAAATTGATGAGATCAGAGGTCATCGGGAAGAAATTGCAGAGCAGATTGCTACTGATGCTATTGAGGAGGCGATCGCACCTCAACTACCAAAAGATCCAGAGTAGAACTTAATCTCAAGTTCAGATTGATAACGGGGCAAAACGCCCCGTCAAAAGATATCAAATCAAGCATTAAAATGACCTACACCGGCCAAAAACTTCTAACATTTGAAACATTCTTAGCGCAATATAGCGACAACTCCCGTTATGAACTGGCTGACGGGGAATTAATTGAAATGGAACCTACAGGCCCCCACGAAACTGTTAGTGGCAAACTAGCAACTCAAATTGGCATCGCCATTACTACAGAAAAACTCCCTTGGTTTATTCCTCGTACTTGTTTAATCCGTCCCTTTGCAGATGCCGCTACTGCCCGCCGTCCTGATATTGTCGTGTTAGATGAAACCGTTCTTATCAACGAACCTTTATGGGAAAGAGAACCTGTAATTACACTGGGAAGGTCAATCAAATTGGTGGTAGAAGTTGTTAGCACGAATTGGGAAACAGATTATGCTCGAAAAGTTGAAGAATATGCCTTTCTAGGGATTCCTGAATATTGGATCGTGGATTATCGTGGGTTGGGGGGCGTGGCTTTTATTGGTAAACCGAAACAACCTACTGTTACGGTTTGTCAACTGATTGATGAAGATTACGCTCAGCAACAATTTCGCCTCGATCAAACAATTATTTCTCCTCTGCTAAAGAACTTGCAAATCCGCCTTGATGATATCCTGCCCCGTTAAAGAAAGAGGGGGAGCGGGGGAGCGGGGGAGATGGGGGAGATGGGGGAGATGCGTAATTAGCAATTAGCAATTAGCGATTAGCAATTACCAATTACCAATTACCAATTATGCAGGTATCCCCAATTGATTAACAGCCGCAGCAGGCCCTACTAAAGAAATATAGGGTTCAATGAAATATCGGCAAGCAGCTTGCTGAGCAAAATCTGCACTAACAGCAGCAATATCAGTTTGAAACTGTTTGTCAAACTCAATTCCCAACCCCAAAATTTCGTACCAGCCTAAAACTTGGGCAATTTGCGAATTAGTCTGTTTACCTAAAGCATACTGACCTAACATTTTATTCTTACAAGCTTGTAACTCCTCACTTGTCAAGGGCGCGGCTGCTAGACGTTCGACTTCCGATTGCAAACCTTCTAAAGCGATCGCACTATTCTCAGGAGCCGTACCCATATAAACCACAAACTGAGAACTATCAATGCGTGTTGGGTAGAGCGCGGAAACGTCGTAAGCTAAGCCCCGTTTTTCCCGTAATTCCACAAATAAGCGACTCGAAAGCCCATTACCTAAATATGTACTCAGCAACTTCATCGCTGCGTAGTCGGGATGATTCACCTCTGGTGTCAGATAACCCAGCATCACCACTGACTGCTGAGTTTCTTGGGGAGTGACAGTGAGGCGAGGGTTGGTCGAGATCGGTGCAACGCTCAATGTTGGTAGTGGGGTTGCTGGCGCTTGCCAATCTCCAAAAACCTTAGTAACTAAAGCGATCGCTTCCTCCGCTTTAATACGCCCCGCTAGAGAGATGACTACATTATCTGGGCGGAAATAAGTTTGATGGTAGTTTTGAATATCGGCACGACTCACCTGAGAAATAGTCGCTTCCGTACCCAAGGTTGAGAAAGCGTAAGGGTGATCCTCGTACATCACTTCCCGCAGTTGCTCAAAGGCGATCGCAAAAGGTTGCTCCAACTGAGAGCGAATTGCTTGCATTGCGATCCGCCGTTCCAAATCTACCTCAGATTCCGGGAAAGTGGGCGATCGCAGCAATTGCCCCGCCAACTCCAAAATCTCTGCAAAGTCAGCCGAAACCGTTTTCAGCGACAGTAAAAAATAATCACTTGAAGCGTCTGCACTCAGTCTTGCACCCACCGACTCTACACACTCGGCAATTTCCTGCGAAGACAACTTCTCGGTTCCCTTTGTTAGTACCGCCGCCAACAAGTGAGAAAGTCCAGCAAGCTTAGCTGGTACGCACCTGCTTCCTGCTCTTAGAAAAATACGAGCTGCAATAATATCGGCTGCGGGATTTTCCGCTGCTAGCAGGACAATACCGTTGTCTAAAACCGTGCGGTGAATTTCACTGTTCATTTTTTAGGAAGGGGAAATTTTGAGTTTTGAGTTTTGAGTTTTGAGTTTGTAGGAATTGGTTTAGCTGCTCATTTTTACAACTATATAGACAAGTTTCTTACAAAACCTGCTCAGGAAAGGGCAAGGATCGGGGAAAGTTTTGAGTTGAAAATGCTTTAACTCATCACCGACAGCGGAAGAAAATCAACAATTAAAAATTAAATTGATGTTTTTAATTTTTAACTTTTAATTATTCAGAGTGGTTTGACTGCCACTGCTGCATAGTGGGCGGGAGATAGATATTTTTGAGCTAAGCGCTGGAGTTCTGGTGGTTGAAATTCCTTAATCTTAGCTGGATAAGTGACAGCTAATTCGGCAGCAGCAATTGTGCTGTAATAACCGTAAAGGCCAGCCAGTTGGCCGGGCGTTTCGGTAGAGAAGGCGAAGTCGTTGCACAACTGTCGTTTGCACCGAGCCAGTTCAGAGTCAGAAACCGGAGTTGAAAGCAATTCCCAGACGCGATCGCCGATCTTATCTTCAACTTTTTCGATAAATTGCGGTTCGAGGACTGCACTAATTGTAAATAAACTCGAATCTTTTTGCAGTGAGAAACTGCTATCGATCGCCTGTACCCATTGTAACTCTTCCCGTAGTTCCCGAACTAAGCGGGAAGAGCGCCCATCTCCCAGCAGCACCGAGAGCAAGTCTAAACCATAAGCACTCTCAAATTCCTCTACTCCGGGCCCTACCCAAGCCATCATCAGCCGTGCTTGCTCCAGTCTGGGCAAGTAGAGTTCCTCGCGGCGGATTCCTCTGACTGGAGGCTCTATCTCTGCCCTCAGTTTGGGACAATAGCACTTGTCATAGAAGCCGTCGAAAGCCAATTGCGCCGCCTCTAGAGCTCTTCCTTGCTCAATTCCTCCCACGATCGCCACTGTAATATTTTCGGGCTGGTAGTGACAGCGATGGAAAGAACGCATTTCTTGGGGCGATCGCTCCCAAAGTTGCGCTTCCGTCCCCAAGACTGAGCGCCTGTAGGGGTGGCGATCGTAAACTATCTCCATCAGAGTTTGAAACGCAATCCAGTCTGGATTATCCTGGGCTTGGCGGATTTCCTCCAATACAACATCCCGTTCCAAGTCAAACTCGCCCTCTGGGATTGCAGCCCGGAGCAGCAACTCTGCCAATATATTTGTGACATCTTCAAAATATTCAACCGCAGTAGTAATGAAAAAATGGGCATAGTCGTGGCTTGTGGCTGCATTCGCCATCCCGCCATGATTTTCTATCACTTGGTCAAATACGCCCGGGCCAATGCGATCGGTACCTTTAAAAATCATGTGTTCCAAAAAGTGCGCCATCCCCGACCAGGGATCGGGTTCTAAGGTAGCGCCAGCCTTTACCCAAACATCTACCACTGCTACAGGTGTCGCAGGAATGTATTGGTGAATAACTGTTAACCCGTTGTCCAGCTTCAATACATGAGCTGGGAATTCTAAAGCAGTGGGGAGTTGAGACAAACTAATTAATCTTAAAACTCTACATAACTTCACATTGAACTATGGTAGCGCTTTGCGATCGCTCAATTCAGAATAAATTGATACAGATTGAGATCGCGATCGCTCATCTTGTCGCTAAAGCTCCTGGCAAGGGGGATAAATGAGAAATCCTGGCTGTAAACTTACACTTGTAACACCCGATCGGAACTGACAGCAGATTGCCGATAGATAGAATACGATCGAGCTCGGATATCAACTATTGACAGAGTAATTAAACCTGACTGTACTTTATCAACCTACAATCTCCAGTAGGTAGTTAACTATAGAGGAGACAGAGTAATTAAACGTGATTGTACTTGATCGACCTAGAATCTCCTGTAGGTACTTAACTTTATAGGATATAAATTATAGTTTATTTTGAGCATACTTAACTTCCGAAGTCAATATTTAAGTTGAAATTCTAATAATACTACCTTCGACTGAGCCTCAATCAGTCGAGAGAAAGAGGAAGTAACTTGAACCCTCCCATACGCTAAAAAGTGTACCGATCGAACACTATTTCAAAGAGGAGAACCTACATGGTAGCTACACTTGAGGATACTAAGCGCCAAGCGATTGCCAGTAAGCTAACAGACATGAAAGCGGTGCAGAAC
This sequence comes from Kamptonema formosum PCC 6407, assembly GCF_000332155.1. Taxonomy (GTDB): domain Bacteria; phylum Cyanobacteriota; class Cyanobacteriia; order Cyanobacteriales; family Microcoleaceae; genus Kamptonema; species Kamptonema formosum. Next base: position 183,954 of record NZ_KB235903.1, read on the forward strand.
CTACTGATTGCGAATGAAGAAATGTTCTTGCAATCCTGTAGTGACTCCGACCTTTGCAATCGCTTCCGAGATATGCTCGAAGATGACCGCAAAAATCTGGGCATCTTAGAAACCACTATCGTTCAGTACGGTGTTCAAGGTAAGCCAAAAGAAACAGCCGTAAAAATGATTGAAGAAGTTCAGAAACTGATGAAGGGTTCTGAACTTACACTGTTTGAAAAAGTAGGTCAGCACGAACTGCTTAAGCACAAACAAACAATGACTGGATTGTTGATTCATAAAGCCGCTCAAGTAGTTGGTGCTGACATTGAAGCCGCCATCACCCCCCTTAATACAGTTAACTTTGAAAACCGCGCTCACCAAGAGCAACTTAAAGGTATTCTAGAAGTCCTCGGTGTCCGCGAACTAACAGGAAAAGACCCAGATCAAGGAGTTTGGGCCCGCGTTCAAGATGCAATGGCTGCTGTAACTGGTGTCATTGGTGGTGCTGTTAGTCGTAGCAAAGACGAGATGAACATCACGGAAATTATCTCGATGGATCATCGCAAAGTCGATGCTCTTTTCATGCAAATTGCTGGTACTAACGAACCCCAAAAACTGCAAGAATTCTTCGGTCAACTTTACAAAGACTTAAGCGTTCATGCAGAAGCAGAAGAGCAAGTCGTTTACCCCGCAGTCCGCAGCTACTACAATAACACCCAAGAGCTGTACGACGAGCAAGCTCAAATGAAGGAAATGCTAGCTGACATTAAGGCTACTAGCCCCAGTTCTTCTGAGTTCAAAGCTAAAATTGAAAGGCTGATGGCTGATGTTAAGGATCACGTCCGCCAAGAAGAAAATGATTTGTTCCCTTACATTCGCCGCAACTTAAGCGAAGTGCAAATGGAACAAATGGCTACTCAGTTTAAGGAAGCAAAAAGCCAGTTACAAAAACAGATGGCTGCCAGCATAAGCTAATTAAGTAGATGCTAATTATCGCTGAATAAAAAAGTGTTAGATAGCTAATCTGCAACCAACAAATCCCACCATCTAAAAGGTGGGATTATTGTTAATACCAACATCCGATCGGAAAACTATACTTGTCCAGGCAATTAGAAATTGCTCGTAAAAATAAAGTCCGCATTAAACATAAGATAAGGATGGCTAAAAAGCTGACTGTATAAACATTCTTCCTTCTCTCTCAGATAACTAAATCCTTCTTCCTTCTTCCCTAGCTATAGTAAAAAAATTAGCCCGCGAAGGCGGACTTTGTTTGCGCGTCCGCCTTACTTTGCGAACGATCTTCGCTGGGCATAATTTTTAACCGTTAATTACGTCGCCACCGTTGGGATGCAATATTTGACCTGTCATATAAGACGAATCTTTCGAGGCCAAAAATACATAACAAGGTGCAACTTCATCGGGTTGACCAGCACGCCCCAGCGGTGTATTTGCACCAAATTTTTCTACTTTTTCTTCAGGGAAAGTAGAAGGAATTAGCGGTGTCCAAATTGGGCCGGGAGCTACCCCGTTGACGCGAATCTCTTTTTTGGCTAAACTACCAGATAAGGAGCGCGTAAAGGCAACGATCGCACCTTTTGTTGAGGAGTAATCGAGCAATTGTTGATTGCCTTTGTAGGCGGTTACTGAGGTGGTGTTAATAATTGCACTACCTTCTTTGAGATGTTTTAGAGCGGCTTTTGTGAGGTAAAACATTGAGAAAATGTTAGTGCGAAAAGTGCGCTCTAGCTGTTCGGCTGTGATGTCCTCAATGCTTTCTTGGGGATGTTGTTCGGCGGCGTTGTTGATTAGAATATCGAGGTGCCCGAATGCTTTAACAGTTTGTTCTACAAGTTTCTGACAAAAGCTTTCATCTCCTACATCACCTGCGATCGCGAGACAGCGGCGGCCTTGTTCTTCTATTAATTGTTGGGTTTGTTTTGCGTCTTCATGTTCGTTGAGATAGGCGATCGCAACCTCAGCACCTTCTTTAGCAAATGCGATCGCTACAGCACGACCAATCCCGCTATCTCCCCCAGTAATTAAGGCTACTTTCCCCCGCAATTTATCACTACCGCGATATTCAGCCGCCTGCGATTCAGGTGGCGGTGTCATCTGCGCTTCGCTCCCCGGACGCTGTTCTTGATGCTGTGCTGGTAAAGTCTGTTCTTGTGTCGGCATAAAATCACCTCTAAGTTCTACCTTCCATAGATAAAGGTTTCCCTCAGAGCGTGAATCATGCTTTTAGCAGATCCACTTCTACGACTAAAGTTAAGTTATAAGTCTGCGGAGGTGGACTTTGTTTGTAGTCGTCGGTCATTAAGAGTGGGAGCGATCGCACTCTATCGATCCTACAACGCGATCGACTATCTCATTCCATCACACATCTTTGCAGCCTAAAAAAGCTGCACCCCCAAAATTAATTTGGAAGTGCAGCTTAAAGACATTGCTCAAGACATTAAGTCTTAAGTCAAACAGCTAATTGAGATTAAAACACCTGACTAGCAGCAGGAGCGGCAAGCAGTAGCTTCTTATCCTCGGAAGTATCTTGTGGAACAATACTCAGAGAACTGAAGGAGTCTTCAGTCTTAGTCGTATCCACAAAACCCCCAGCATTAGAGGCCAGCAAGCTATCAACCCCACTTGTCGGTTGAGTGACCGAACTACCGCCATTCGTTAAAGGATCGCTAACTTCAGTAGCAGAAATAGTCACTCCATTTGTACTTCCACCAGTTACCAAGTCAAGGGTGGCAGAAGATAAAGGAGTTGTCCCATCCGCAGTTGGGGTAGCCGTATTCGATACCACTGGCGCTGTATTCGGCCCCGGTACATTGAATGTTACAGGGTTCGGCCCAGTGGGAATTGGGAATGGATTCTGTACTTCCGGCGTGAAGACTTCCAGTACATCGTAAGTCCCAGGCGCTACATTAGTGAACGTGGCAATACCGCCAGCGTTGGTTCTTACTAATTGTTCGCCTGCATCCACAACCCCATTCCTGTTCAAATCTAGCAAGAAGGGGATGTTTTCCAAGGGCGGTTCACCGCTATCTTGGATACCGTTGCGGTTGTCGTCTCGGAATTTAACAACGTTGAGGTTGTACAACAGACCGTTACCCACTACAGCACAACCAAACTCTTGATTTGCGCCGAGATTGATGTCAAGTTTTTGAGTAGTCTTGATCGCACCTGTGGGTGTGACTTCCCGGAGGCGATACAAACCAGGGGCCAAATTGTTAAATGAGAAGTTACCAAAGGTATCGCTGACAACGGTGGGTTCTCCAGCATCAAGGACGTTGTTACCGTTCAAGTCCAGTGCGATCGTTACCCCTGCAATACCCTTCTCATTTCCATCTTTATAGCCGTTGTTGTTTAAATCCTCGAATTTACACCCAGTGATCCGGCTGTTAAGGGCATTACCAAAAATCACCCGGGCATCGGTGTTGCTGAGGTCAAACTGAACGCGCGTAGCCATAGTAGGCGTGAAACCAGTCGGCACGACTTCCCTGACTACATAATTGCCTGCGGGCAAATTGGTAAAGGCAGCCTCACCTGCGGCATTGGTGGTAGTTGACTGTTCTCCAGCATCTACAGCACCGTTATCGTTAGCGTCAATAAAAACTTGAACCCCTCCGATTCCCGCTTCCCCTAGATCTCGGCGACCGTTAACGTTTTGGTCATTGTATTTGAATACCGTGATATTGGGTCGAGTATTTCCGACACCACCGCTGGAAGTCCCACTAGCAGGAACAGCAGGAAAAGTAACAGAAGGTTCTGGGTTGGTGGGGGGGAAAGTCGGAGCAAAATTCGCTCTAATTACCCGAATGCCATTAACGGCATTGGAATCGGGTATGGCGAATTCTAGGGGTGATTGTGGTTGCACCAGAGGGCCTGGTACGGCAATCTCGCGGGGATTGGTAGTCGTGGAGACTGGATCGTTAGCGTTACCTGTGGGGATGTTAGTGCCTGGTATTAGTGCAGGGCTGCCGTCTGCGAGCGTCCCTGGGAAGATTTCCCGTAAGGAGTAAGTGTTGGTCGCTAGTAAATCTCTGAAGCTAACACGTCCGTCTGCGTTGGTGATCCGCAGGGGTTCTCCAGCGTCAAAAACCCCGTTCCTGTTTATATCCAAGATGAAGGGAACATTAGCAATCGGAACTTCTCCCTGTGCCGGTTCAAAGGTACCGTTGCGATTGGTGTCTCGGAATTTGAAGATGGGGATTTCATAGAGTTGAGTGTTCCCAATATTCGCGCAACCCCAGATTTCGTTTTGGCCCAGGTTGATGTCGAGATTGGGAATGTTGTTGGGGGGAGTGCTTTGGGGAAAATCTCTTTCTAAGGGGTTCGTGTTGAGCCGTTCCTCCCGAATTCGGTACAGGCCCGCGTTCAAATTACTGAACTGCCAACTGCCATCCCGATTTGTGTAGGTAAAGGTTTCACCGGCATCAAAGGTATTGTTGTTGTTGTTGTCAATATAGACTCTGACACCTTCAATACCTGGCTCATTTCCATCCCGAAAGCCGTCATTGTCAACGTCAAGGAATTTGCAACCAATGATCTGGCTGCCAGTCGGAGAGTTGCCAAAGGTAATTCTGGCATCATTATTGTTGACGGTGACTGCCAGCGACTGGGGTGTGGTGGGTCGGAAACCGTTCGGCACGACTTCCCTGACCACATAAGTGCCTGGTACTAAGTTAGGGAATGTGAAGCTACCGTCGGATGCTGTGAGTCGACTGGTTTCTCCCGTATCCAGTACACCATCGTTGTCAGCATCTATGAAGATTGTGACATTTCCAATTCCGGGTTCTCCAGGTTGGCGGAGACCGTCAGCGTTGTCGTCCCTGAACTTAATACCCGTAATTCCGACTGGGACATCCCCGACAAACACTCTCGGATTGGGAATTACTGGACTTACTTGACTAGCTTCTAATTCTGCCATGATTTCTCTCCTTCACACCTAAATCCATTAAATTACAGACTAATGTATCGGTTTGTCAATCACCCATTAGTTTTTGTTAATGGCTGAAAACCGCTACTCACTCATACTGAATACGTTTGCACTTGCTCTGATGTTCCTCATCCAACAGGAAAATGCTTCAAGCTTTGTCGCAGGAAAGTATATCAGGTTTTTAACAACTCTGGCAATTTCAACCCAACATCTTCTGTCCTCAAAAATTGTAGGGCAGATGCGATCGCTGGGTTGCTAGCAGATGGGTCATCGAGCTGAAACATGGGAACAGTGCGTTGGCCCCCACAAAATTCTCGCTCTTTCCGAGGTCAGCCCCAGCCGTACATTAGAATTCTGCTCCCAATATACAAACTAGCGAACAGGCTCCCGGAACCCAGACCTTACTGTTGGAAGTTGCCAACAATAGAGTATCACGGCAATTGCACTTTAACTGCTTTCCTATCCGTTATTGCTGTTTAGAAAACCGGGAAGAAAGGCGATCGCACCTGAAAAAACCGGGAGCCTCCCATATTGGAAAAAGACTTAACCTCCCCAGCCCCTTCCCTACAAGGGAAGGAGAAAGAAAGAAAGGAATAAATTTCCTCTTCCCGATCCGGGGGTAGGGAAGAGGTCAAATTCAGCATTCAGGCAAATGGGGATGCTGCTAAAAAACCCAAATTGCTATCAGAGACCGCACTGGCTGACCCCCCGCTTCTAGATGCAATTAATTCGCCTGTGTTGCTAATTTGGATCGGGTTAGCATTTTTTTCCTGAGTAATATTGAGTTGCGGGAGGCTTAAGCCATTAGCCAAACTCAGTAAGTCTTTACCGCCGTTACCACCGTCAAAATTCAAAATGGCATCACTGCCAGCCGCACCCACGAGGAAACTATCGGGTTCCACTCCCGCCCTGAAAATCTCCTGTTCTAGTTTACTGCTACTGTCGGTCACAGGATCGCTATCAAAGGATTTCTTTGCCAACTCATCTTCAGAAGTCCCCGTCAGCAGATCGATACTACGGGCCGAGATGTCTGTACTCACAGTAACAATAGCAGGGGGTGTAGTCTGGATGAAACCGGGAGGCGCAATTTCTCTAAGTACATAGGTTCCCACAGGGACATTGCGGAAACTATAGTTACCTTGGGCATCGGAAAAGACGGAAGGTTCGTTCGCGTCTAAGCTGCTGTTGTTATTAAGGTCAATGTAAATTTGGGTGTTGGCGATCGGGGGTTCCCCCGCATCTAAACGGCCATTGGCATTGATATCGTTGAATTTAACACCGCTGATATTGCCCAATACTAAGCTGTTGCCAAACGAGATGTTTGTGGCATTTGTGCCATTGGTGACGGTAATCGGGCTAGGATTGGGCGTAGTTTGACGAAATCCTGGTTGTTGAACTTCTCTGACAAAATAAGTGCCCGCTGGCAAATTAATGAAAGAAAAATTACCTTCGGGATTTGTTAAAGTCGCTGGTTCGTTACTGTCTAGGCTACCGTTGTTATTGAGGTCGAGGTAGATAGACCAGTTGGCAACTCTTGGTTCTGGTGGCTCATTTACGCCATCCCCATTAAGGTCATTGAATTTGAAACCGCTAATACTACCTGTGGGGAAGTTATTGCCGAAATTGACTCCTGCGGCATTAGTACCCCCACTAATGTTAATCGGGCCGGGATTAGCTGTGGTTTGTACCCAACCTGGTTGCAGGACTTCCCTAACTAAGTAAGTACCAGAGGATACGTTAGCGAAAGTATAGTTCCCTTGTCGATCGGTGAAAGTATTGGGTTCCCCTGTATCTAATCTGCCATTATTATTGGAATCTATGTAAATTTGCCAGTCAGCCAGTGTCGGTTCTGTTGCGTCTCTGAAACCATTGGCGTTGAGGTCGCTGAATTTAAGACCGCTGATGCTACCCGTGAAGAAGTTGTTACCAAAGTTAATGTTACTAATATTCGCCCCTGGAGTTAGGTTGATCGTGCCAGGATTAGGCGTAGTTTGTCGAAAATTGGGTTGCTGAACTTCCCTGACTGTGTAGTTACCGGGGGGGATATTAACGAAGGCATAGTTACCTTCGGCATTAGTAAAAGTTGAGGGTTCGCCTCCATCAATGTTGCCATTGTTATTGAAGTCGAGGAAAATTTGCCAGTTAGCGAGTGTAGGTTCTCCCGGATCTATTTGACCGTTGGCATTGATGTCGTTAAATTTGAACCCGCTGATGTTACCTGCGAAGAAGTTATTACCAAAGTTGACACCTGTGGCGTTAGTACCGCTGATGATGGTAATGGGGGCAGGATTGGTAGTGGTTCGCCTCCAGTTGGGTTGCTGAATTTCCCTAACTGTGTAGGTTCCCGGTGGCAGGTTGACAAAGGAGTAGTTGCCTTGGGCGTTGGTTAACGTTGATGGTTCATTGGTATCTAGCGATCTATTGTTGTTGATGTCGAGGTAGATTTGCCAGTTAGCGAGTGTGGGTTCGCCTGGATCTAGGAATCCGTTGGCGTTGAGGTCGTTAAATTTAAGTCCACCGATCGCGCCGACTTGGACGTTCCCAAAGTTGACGTTGCCGATGTCTGTTTGGCTACCGGTTCTGATGCCGCTGGTTGGTTCTGACATGATGAGACTTTAGCGTGCTGAATGTGATTAAAGCGTTGCTGTAGCGAAATCTAGCAGTTTTTTGGTAAAAGTAGCAAATTTAACTGGAACTAACACGGCCCTCTAGCAGGGGTGTTTTATTAGACTTGTTACAAAAGTCGGGGCGCAATTGCAAAAGTCTCTCTATATTTTCCTGCTTTTGCTCAGCATAATAATTGTTTTCGGATACTGCGATAACTACATTTAAAAGTTATATAAGTCACCGTTTCTACCACTTCAATTAAATATAAGATGGTATCTATTTTTTATACAGATCAGTTCTGTTTCAATTGACTTAAGTAGAAGGAAGAAGGAAAAAGGAAGAAAAATTTAGTTATCTAAGAGAGAAAGAAGAATGTTTATACAGTCGCCTTTTTAACCATCCAGATATTATGTTTAATTAGGTGGATTTACTTATAGCAACCGCCACAACGGTTAGGACATTATCAATCCCCCAAACTATTTCTAGTATTGCATTTTCCTCCTGCCTCCTGCTATACCATGAGATTTATTAAGACTTACGCAAAAAAAACCGGGTTTCTTAGAAAAATCGAAGATTCTCAACTAGATATCTACGAATAAACCCGGTTTCTGACTTAATTAATAAGCATCTTGCAACTCATAGAAATCAGGGGAGATGTAATCTTTACGCAGCGGCCAGCCTACCCAGTCTTCCGGCATTAAAATCCGTTTGAGATTGGGATGCCCTTCGTAGACGATGCCGTACATATCGTAAGATTCCCGCTCTTGGAAATCTGCGGCTTTCCAAATCCAGTAAACTGAGGGTAATCGGGGGTCTGCGCGGGGCAAAAAGACTTTGACGCGCACTTCTTCGGGGCGATCGCAATTATCGCTCACTTTAACTAAGTCGTAGGTGCTGACTAAATCTTCCCCCGGCCCTTGGTCATAAGCACACTGACACCGCAAGTAATTAAACCCATAGGCGTAAAGTGCTGTTGCCATTGGGATTAAAAATTCCCGGTCTACTTTCAGAACCTCAACTCCCAAATGGTCTGGATCTAAGGCTTGGTGTTCAAAGCCATTCTGAGTTAACCATTGGGAAACTTTACCCGCTTCCACAATTGGGGCTGGCGAATCAGGCACGGGGCACCTCCTGTTTTTGACTGGCTTGCAGGGCGGGGGGTACGGGCATTCCCATTGCTTCGGTTAAGGCTGCGGGCGGTGTGAAGCGGGTGGGAACCTGTAAATATTTGCCGTCTAAGATTTCGTCTACGACTTTCATCTTGTGGCTTCTGGTGTAGTAGCGGTGGGTTGGCTGTAAGTTTCCCCGTTCTTGCAGAGAATCGTTAGCGATTTTCTTCCGCAGTTTGATAATTGCATCGATGATTGCTTCTGGGCGCGGGGGACAGCCGGGGATGTAAACATCTACTGGAATCAGTTTGTCTACGCCGCGTACTGCTGTGGGGGAATCCATGCTGAACATTCCGCCGGTGATGGTGCAAGCGCCCATAGCGATCACGTATTTGGGCTCTGGCATCTGCTCGTAAAGACGCACTAGGATTGGTGCGTATTTCATCGTGATCGTGCCGGCGGTGATGATTAGGTCGGCTTGCCGGGGGCTGGAACGGGGGACTAAGCCGAAGCGATCGAAGTCAAAGCGGGAGCCGATTAGGGCTGCAAATTCGATGAAACAACAGGCTGTTCCATAAAGCAGGGGCCACAGGCTGGATAAACGCGCCCAGTTGTAGAGGTCGTCAACTGTGGTGAGGATGACGTTCTCAGACAGTTGCGAGGTAATTTCCGGGCGCTCAACTGGGTTGATAAGTTGCGTTTTTTGTGTATCAGAACTTAAGACCATTCCAAGGCTCCTTTGCGCCATGCGTAAACGAGAGCAATAACTAAAATCGCGATAAAAATCAAGGCTTCGATGAAAGCCAGGAGTCCCAGTTGGCTGAAGGCGACGGCCCAGGGATAGAGGAAGACTGTTTCTACGTCAAAGATGACGAAGACTAGGGCAAACATATAGTAACGGATGTTGAATTGAATCCAGGCTCCGCCAATGGGTTCGACTCCAGATTCGTAGGTGGTGCGCCGGTCGTAGGGCCGGCTTTTGGGCCGCAGCAGCTTGGACGCTGTGAGGGCAAGAACTGGTATTAGGCTGGAGATGATTAGAAAGCCTAAGAAATACTCGTAGCCGCTGAGTGCAAACACGGTTGTTGACTACTGCCTCTGTAAAAGGGTTTTGTAACTTGTTCTTTACAATATACGATCGCGGGTGGGAGGGGCAAGGTAAATGGGTAATGAGTTATGGGTGATGGGTGAAGAATGCGATCGTACCTGTCTAGTTTGCAGCCAAGTTCTGAATAATATCCAAGATATCGGTCATCGCCAGAGCGATCGTCACTCTGAGGTTTCGACATAATTTTAGGTGAAAAATAATGGAAATCACACAGGACTGAAGTGCGATCGGTTGGGGGGCGGTTTTTTATAATTGGTTGATGCGTATCAAAGATTTGGGCAAAACCGCCCCTACAGGAATTATTGGGGCGATCGCTTTACATCAATATTAATGTAGGGGCGATCGTATTGGTCAGGAAAATATCGCGATCGCTTTTCTTTTGTGAGGTGCGATCGCTTATAACCACCTATTAGTGAGATTGCTTAGGCGCAATTTCAAACCCTAGTTCAGATACATAAAAACAAACATCAAACTCAGCCAAAAAATTTAACCTTCCTAAAATGAGCGGCATATTTCTTTGTCTAGTCCAAGCAAAAGCTAAGTTAACTGGTGCAAACCTGCTGACTGTCCCTGACAACAACAAAGCCCTAGCCTCGATATTTGCCAGATTTCCCGACAAAGAAATAATAAAAGTTTGTTCCTCCCAAACTGCCCCTAGTTGTAACCCAATTTCATAAGGCAAAACATTCATACTTGCCCCCGTATCCAGCAACCCCATCACCTCAATCGACTGGCTCCGATAGCTTAATTTTATCGGTAAATAAGGCGCATAAGATACCTGGCCAAAGCGATCCAATTGAGAGGCAAAAGAGTATTTTTCACCATTAAGCATTTTGCAGTTTCTTTTGTTCCTCTAAAAACTGTGCTAATTGACGCGCTCCTTCATCGGAATTATGCAACATCTCAAAATAATTATCTTTTGGCTCTAAGTTCGCCAAATCTTCCTCTTTTGCTAACTCAGAGACCAAAAATTCTATTACTCTTAATTTATCCACACGAGATAAATTGCTAAGTAGAGGAAATAGTTGTGCAATTGGCATAATTAAAATTTCCATTTATATTCATCCTATTTATGTTGCCAACATTTTTGCGTTTTTGTCAACTAGATTGACGATCATCTTTTAGCGCTCCTCCAGCCACGTTTATCTATGGTAAAAAAAGAACGATTGCTTTATATCAATATCAATTTAGGGGCGAGTATTGGGAACGAAAATATTGCGATCCCTTTTCTTTTGTGAGGTGCGATCGCTCTTTTGTTAACTGCGATCGCCCTTCTTTATCTTGTCCTAAACACTGGCATAATGTTTAGCGATTAACTCTCTAACTAATGGTAATAGCTCCAAAGGAACTTGAACAAACGCTTGCTCTTTACTATCAAACGCTGCTTCATCTTCTGCTACCGCTTCATCTTCTGACTGTCGATCGTAATGTTCGATCGTTTGGCGCACTCGTTTTTCATTCCAACCCAAGGGAAATTGATTTTGTGTTGCCATATTTACCTACCACGTTGTCGGCGTTTATAAGCACTCAAAGGTTTACCCGTTAACTCATACGCTGTTATGATAAAAGCGCTATATGACTCTGGTTCAGGAACGTAAACGATCTTAAGATAACGACCATCTATAGTTTGACCAATAGCTACCCGCGTACCTTCACGCCCCAAACGATCCTCACCTGGCTTTCTCAGTATATCCTCAACTTCTACCTCATTGACTCCATGCTCATAAATATGAGGTAAATCAGTTTCAGGATCTATATAAAAGCGCAAATTCATAGATTAATTATTTTGTTAAACAGATTAACCCCCATCTATCTAATATAGCATAAAGATTGGCAATATGATGTATATAGACTGTTTAGGGGTAGGGTAGGAAAAATGAAGTCGTACAAAATCGCGATCGCCCCCTTGACAAGCGTGAGAGCTAGCGCCCTTCTTCCTTCCACATTTATCTATGGTAAAAAAAGAGCGATCGCAATCTTTTAAAATTGACAAATCGCAATCTTTATAAAATTGACAAATTTGGCATCTGGCAAAAAATCACGTAAACTCTACCCGATCGCCTCAAACTCACCTTAAACCAGCTTAAAGTCCCTCAACCCTTGACCCAGCAAAGTCCCAGAACCATTGTCACCCCCTCAAAATCCCACCATCTCGAAAACAGGCGCTCCCTTTTTCCCAGATATGCGATCGCAGACTCATATTCTGTAATAATCTTTAATAGTTATTTTAAGATTGGCTTACACACTCTTTTTGAGCTATGGGCGATCCAGCCACCGAAGTCAAAACGCTAGATCGACACGAATGCCGCGCCTGCGGCTACGTTTACGAACCGAGAAAGGGTCACGCTCAAAGTCAGATTCCTCCGGGGACGGCCTTTGAAGATTTGCCCCAGACTTGGCGCTGTCCGGCTTGCGGTGCGCCGAAGTCCCGATTTCAAAATGTTGGCCAGACTGAAGGCGCTTCTGGATTCAAGGAAAATCGGCGCTACGGGCTGGGTGTCAATACTATGAGTGAATCCCAGAAAAGTTTGCTGATTTTTGGCGGCTTAGCCGTTGGTTTCTTGTTGTTGCTGAGTTTATATGGTTTGCAGTAAGACGATTGTGAGAGTTTGGCAACGAATTGTAATCTTATTGGTTGCTGTGCTAATCTGTGCGGGTTGCAGCACTATTCCTTCTGTGAGTTACAACCCCTGGAAGGTAGTTCCTCTGCCGACTAAAGCTAATTTGCAGGATGTCGCCTTTACTGGCAATCCTCAGCATGGCTGGATTGTGGGTTCTGACACTACTTTACTGGAAACAAAAGACGGTGGGGAAAATTGGCAGGCGATCGCTCTAAATTTAGAAGATGCGAGATCCCGTTTTTCCTCAGTGAGTTTTTCCGGTTCGGAAGGGTGGATTGTCGGACAGCCTTCGGTTTTGCTGCACACTGAGGATGAAGGTAAATCTTGGACTCGCATTGCTCTAAGTAGCCAGCTTCCCGGTTCTCCCAGTACGATTGTAGCTTTAGGGCCCCAGTCTGCCGAGATGACCACTGATGTAGGCGCGATCTATCAGACTGCTGATGGCGGTAAGACTTGGAAAGCTTTAGTACAAGAAGCTTTTGGGGTAGTTCGCAATATCAACCGTTCTCCTGACGGGCAGTATGTGGCGGTTTCGTCAAAGGGTAATTTTTACTCCATTTGGCAACCGGGACAGGATGCTTGGACTCCCTACAACCGCAATAGTTCTCGCCGTCTCCAAAATATGGGGTTTGGCAAGGATGGGCGTTTGTGGATGCTGGAGAGAGGCGGCCAAATTCAATTTAGCGATCCTCAAAATCGGGATGAGTGGGGAGAACCTTTTAGTCCCGATCGCAAAGCGAGTTGGGGTTTGCTAGATTTGGTTTACCGCACGAACGATGAGATTTGGCTGGCTGGTGGCGGTGGCAATTTGCTTTGCAGTTTTGATGGCGGGAAAACTTGGCAAAAAGACCGCGAGGTTGAGGATGTGCCCGCTAATTTTTACAAAATTGTCTTTATGACTCCTGAGAAAGGGTTTATTATCGGTGCGACCGGAACTCTATTGAAATATCAGGGATCGGCGCAACCTGCTTGATAGTAAAATTGTCTTAAAGATTTTGTGTTGAGCTGTTTTCTAGGAGGTATCTAAATGGCTGGTGGTTCAACTGGTGAGCGTCCGTTTGGGGACATTGTTACGAGCGTGCGTTATTGGGTGATTCATAGCATCACCATTCCAGCGCTGTTTATTGCTGGCTGGCTGTTTGTACAGACAGGCTTAGCTTATGATGTGTTCGGGACTCCCCGGCCGAATGAGTATTTTACTCAGACTCGCCAAGAAGTGCCGATCGTATCAGACCGTTTTGAAGCTAAGAAACAAGTCGATCAGTTCATTGCTAAGTAATTTAAAAAGGAGTTTGAAAGCATGACTAGCAGAGTCCCTAATAACGAGCCAGTTTCTTATCCGATTTTTACGGTGCGCTGGTTGGCAGTTCACACCCTTGGCGTTCCAACAATTTTCTTTTTGGGCGCGATCGCAGCTATGCAGTTTATTCAACGATAGGAGTTAATAATGCCTGAAAGAGTTCCAAATCCCAATCCACAGCCTGTTGAGTTAAACCGGACTTCTCTGTACTTGGGTCTGTTGCTGATTTTCACATTGGGTATCCTGTTTTCTAGTTATTTCTTTAACTAACTAGAATTTGAACGGATTTCGAGTTTTTTTGATTAGGTCTGTTTAGTTTTGATTTAAGAGGTGAATGCTGTGCTTCAATCTGGTCGAATTCCTTTGTGGCTTGTAGCAACTGTTGCTGGTATGGGCGTACTGACGATTTTGGGTATTTTCTTTTACGGAGCTTACGCTGGTTTGGGTTCTTCTATCTAACAGAGAATCAGGGGAGAGGAATTAAAAATTAAAGATTAAAAATGGCATAAATCTTAGCAATTTTCAATTTTTAATTGGACGTTTTTAATTCTGAAATATCTCCCCAGACCCATTAAAAATGGGCGCGAAGAGTAATTAAAAGCCTTGACTTTTTTGTATATTTGTAATATAATCCTGCTCTTTTACGAGCGGGATTTTTTGTACGGGACTTACGCAATCAACCAAAGAAACCGGGTTTTTTAGGAAAATATTTCGTTTTGACCTACATCCGAGCTCAAAAACCCGGTTTCTGGGACTCCCTGCGTAAGTCCTATTGTAGTTGGGTTGGTAGGATGCGGTTGGCTAGTTTGCTAGGTTGTTATAGTTGATGTAAGTACCCCATACAAGTAAAAAGATGACTACTGTTACTGTAAAACGCTTTACTTTAAGCGAATATCACCGTCTCGGAGAATTGGGTTTTTTTGGGCCGAATGAGCGAGTTGAATTGATTCGTGGAGAGATTATTCAAATGCCGACTAAAAACACACCTCACTCTGTTTGTAACTCACTTCTGGTTGAGGAGTTAATTATATTGTTAGGAAAACGTGCCCGTGTGCGGGGACAGGAACCGATTATTTTACCTGCTGACAGTGAACCTCAGCCGGATGTAGTTATTGCTCGCAATCGTGCTGATAATTATTTGTCTTCTCACCCGGAACCTGTTGATATTTTATTGGTGATTGAGGTTTCTGATTCGACTTTAAGTTATGACCAAAGAAAGAAGTTATCTATCTATGCTGAGGATGGAATTTCTAATTACTGGATTTTCAATTTAGTAGATAATTGGTTAGAAGTTTATAGCGAGCCTTATCGGGAAGGTCAAGATAAATTTGGTTATCGTTTGAAGCGAATTGTTTTGCCTAATGAGTCGGTAGTGATTCCTGGTTTCCCTGATTTGTCTCTGGATTTATCAGAGGTGTTTCCGGTGCAGAATGAAAATGATAGGTAAGTATGTCATTGCGAGGAACGAAGCAATCCCCTGTCATTGCGAGGAACGAAGCAATCCCCTGTCATTGCGAGGAACGAAGCAATCCCCTGTCATTGCGATTGCTTGGTTTCACTCGCAATGACATAGTAATTGCACTCAGAATAAAATTATATTTAACTCATAGTTTTGAGGTTTTAATTACACAATGCAAACATCACAAACTGAACAGGAAATGGAAAGTGTGGCGCTAAGTCTTTATGATGCTGATTTTTATGCTTGGACTCAGGAACAAGCAGAATTTTTACGGGATGGTAAATGGAGTCAGTTAGATTTAGTTAATTTAATTGAGGAGATTGAATCTTTGGGAAAACAGCAACGTTCTGAATTGCGAAATCGTTTGAGTATTTTGATTGGACATTTATTGAAATGGGAATATCAATCTAATCGCCGGAGTCGCAGTTGGTTAAATACAATACGCTTACAGCGTATGGATTTGTTGGAGTTACTGGCAGAAAATCCGAGTCTTAAACCATACTTACAAGAGGGTATTCAAGCAGCTTATAAAAAGGGTTTGCTGCTGGCTGTAGGAGAAACGAATTTGCCGGTTAAAACTTTTCCGTCAGAGTGTCTTTATTCACTGGAGGAGATTTTGAGCGATGGCTTTTATCCGGGTGAATTGGCTGCCGATGATTTGATGGAATAGTGCATAAATTTCTGCGAACCCTACTCTTAAACATTCTAATGGATTTAATCACAATATTAGGACTAACAGCCGCTACATTGACAACCAGTGCATTTCTACCTCAAGTGATTAAAACCTGGCAAACAAAATCCGCAAAAGATGTCTCTGTTACCATGCTAATTACTTTCTGTATCGGGATTTTCCTATGGTTAATATACGGGGTTTTCCGTCAAGATTTAGCCATTATTCTTGCCAATGCAGTTACATTAATTCTTAATTTAGCGATTTTATGGCTTAAAATTAGATATGAATGAGAAATTATCCAGCTAAGGCTGAATCTGCCAGTGACTCCTGACCTATTTTCCTCTGAACGCCTCCTGTTTACGCCAGCAACCCCTAACGCTGATGCCATCCCCACAATTTTTGCTTTTCCCAACGAGTATACTGTTGGCATTACTAGCCTTGGCTATCAGGTGGTGTGGGCAACTTTAGCAACCCGGAGTGATATCGAAGTCAGCCGCTTATTTACTGATACCCACGAACAATTACCGAGACAGCCAGAATTAGTGGGTTTTTCCTTATCTTGGGAACTCGATTATGTTAATATTCTCAATTTATTGGAATTTTTAGAAGTACCTATTTGGGCATCAAAACGCACAGATAATCATCCGATTATATTTGGCGGCGGTCCAGTTTTTACTGCTAATCCTGAACCTTTTGCTGATTTTTTTGATGTAATCTTACTAGGTGATGGCGAAAATCTACTTGCTAATTTCATTAATGCTTACAAAGAAGTTAGGACAGCAAATAGAAAAACTAAACTCCGCCATTTAGCACAAATACCAGGTATTTATGTTCCTAGTTTATATGAAGTAACTTATCACGAGCCGGCTGGTGGCATCAAGTCTATTTTGCCAGTAGATACAACCATCCCTGCACAAGTTGAAAAACAAACTTATCGCGGAAATGTTTTATCTGCTTCAACTGTAGTCACAGAAAAAGCAGCTTGGGAAAATATTTACATGGTGGAAGTGGTTCGCAGTTGTCCAGAAATGTGTCGTTTCTGTTTAGCAAGTTATCTAACATTACCATTTAGAACTGCAAGTTTTGAAGAGTCCTTAATTCCAGCCATTGAACGCGGTTTAACAGTGACAAATCGCTTAGGTTTGCTAGGTGCTTCTGTGACTCAACACCCAGAATTTGAGGGATTATTAGATTATTTAAGTCAACCTAAATATGATGAAGTGCGCTTGAGTATTTCATCAGTGAGGACGAATACTGTAACAGTACAATTAGCGGAAACTCTAGCTAAAAGAGATACTCGTTCTATTACAATTGCAGTGGAAAGTGGTAGCGAACGAGTTCGCAAAATTGTCAACAAAAAACTAAGTAATGATGAGATTATTCAGGCTTCCATCAATGCTAAAGCTGGGGGATTAAAGGGAATTAAACTTTATGGAATGGTGGGAATTCCTGGTGAAAAATCAGAAGATTTAAACGAAACTGTGGCAATGATGCGCGATATTAAAAAATCAGCGCCCGGTTTACGTTTAACTCTTGGATGCAGCACTTTTGTCCCGAAATCTCACACCCCTTTTCAATGGTTTGGAGTAAATAAAGAGGCAGAAAAAAGATTAAAGTCGTTAGATAAAGATTTAGGAAAATTAGGTTTAGAATTTCGACCTGAAAGTTATAATTGGTCTGTAATTCAGGCCTTGCTATCGCGGGGAGATAGAAGGCTGTCGAAGTTATTAGAATTGGTGCGGCATTATGGGGATTCTTTGGGTAGTTATCGCCGTGCTTTTAAGGAGTTACGGGGACAGTTACCTGAGATTGATTTCTATGTTCATGCTGAGTGGAAATTGGATTTAGTTTTGCCTTGGAGTCACTTAAAAGGGCCGCTACCTGTTGAGACTTTGAAAAAACATTTAGGGGAGGCAAAAAGTCATTTTTATGGCGAAGTTACGGAATTAAGAGTTTAAAAAATAAAAGTAAAAAGAGGTTAGTTATAGTTGCATAAATGATAAAATCAGGAACTCCACAAAATGAGGGGCAATTGCTTATAATACAATTATGGAAGTACAACCCAGGGAAATTGAACGTTACACTACCTCAGAGGGAAGAGTCCCTTACGATGAGTGGTTTAATTCACTCCGAGATATCAATACTCAAGCCAAGATTATCTCTAGGCTTAACCGCATAGCTGATGGTAATTTAGGGGATTCTCGCTCAGTGGGAGAAGGTGTGTGCGAACTAAAAATTAATTATGGGTCTGGCTACCGGATCTATTTTGGACAGATAGGTTCAACTACTGTGCTTCTACTGTGTGGAGGCGATAAAAGCACTCAAGACAAAGATATCCGCCGAGCTAAAGAATACTGGATAAATTATAGGAGTTAAAACAATGCCTAAAAGCCTACCTTATCATCCATTTCTGATTGAATCTCTCAGAAAAAAGCCGGAACTAGCGGCAGCCTATATAACCGCAACATTAGAGGAAGAAAAGCCGGAACCTGAACTACTCAAACGAGCCATAAATGATGTATTTGAAGCTCTTGGGGAAAAAACTATAACTCCAGAGCAAGCTAAAATACACTTAGACAAACTAGATGAAATTCTTTCACAACAGGGTAGCGATGTAATTTATAATCTAGGTACTTGGTTAAAGGCTATAGGATTAAAGCTCACTGTTACTGTTTGCGAAGCAGAAGAAAGCATAAAGACTTCTGAAATTCAATCTGAGTTAAGCGTTTCGCAAAATTCTTAAAAGAGAGTGTGAGAAAATAAAAATTAAATACATCGCTTTAAATAGCTAATAGTTAATTGCCTGTTTTTACAATTAACTATTAGCTATTAGTCCACATATTTAGCTTTCAACAGCTCTAGTGACCAATCCCCACATAGTGAAAACCAACAGCTTCCAGACTCTTTCTATCTAAGAAATTGCGACCATCAATCATCACTGGATGGTTCATCAACTTCGCCATTTTTGCATAGTCTAAGTTGCGAAACTGTTGCCAGTCAGTGACTAAAACCAAAGCATCACAACCATCTGCTAAGCGTTCGGGATCTGTTTCTACCATTACTCCAGACAAACCATGACGCATTCCCGTTTGTGAAACAATCGGGTCATAAGCTTTAACTTTCGCTCCCAATCGATTGAGATTTTCGATTAAATTCAATGCTGGTGCATCGCGCAAGTCGTCAGTATCCGGCTTGAAAGTTAAGCCAAGCAATCCTACTGTTTTACCTTTGAGAATTTTTAGCACTTGCTGCAATTTTTCAATGGCGATTGTGCGCTGGCGCTCATTAACTTCGACTGCTGCTTTCAGCAAGTGTGCGTCATAGCCGTAATCATCAGCGGTATGAACTAAAGCGGAAACATCTTTCGGGAAACAGGAACCCCCCCAGCCAATTCCTGCTTGTAAAAACTTGCCACCAATCCGGGAATCTAAACCGATACCTTTGGCTATTTGTACTACATCTGCGCCGACGCGATCGCAAATATTTGCGACTTCATTAATAAAGCTAATCTTAGTAGCCAAGAAAGCATTAGCGGCATACTTAATCATCTCAGCGGAACTGATATCTGTCACTACTACAGGTACCTGTGGCAACGATGGATCTTCGCTGTGCTTGCGCTCAATAATTGGCGTGTACAGTTCCATCATCATATCAATGCCACGCTTGCTATTGCTTCCCAAAACAATCCGATCTGGGTTAAAAGTATCGTAAACAGCGGAGCCTTCCCGCAAAAATTCGGGGTTGCTAACTACATCAAATTGAACACCACTTTTGGCTGCAACTTCTTCATTACTAACCTCGCCATCTCCTACCTTAGCTTTTTGGCGTTCTGCGAGTCCATCAAGTACAATCATCCGCACCCAGTCGCCAGAACCAATTGGTACTGTGGATTTATTTACTATTACTTTGTACTCCCCATCCAAGTGAGCACCAATTCCACGAGCGACGGCTTCCACGTAGCGAGTATCGCTTTCGCCAGTCGGCAAAGGAGGCGTTCCCACTGCAATAAATAAAATGTCACCGTGAGCCACCCCTGCGGCTAAATCCGAAGTAAATTCTAGATTTCCAGATTGAGAAGCTGACTGCATGATCTCCGAAAGTCCTGGCTCAAAAATTGGTGACTGTCCAGATTTCATTAACTTCACTTTTTCTTCGTTGTTGTCTACACAGATGACGTGATGACCGATGTGAGCCAAGCAGGTTCCTGTAACTAAGCCAACGTATCCAGTACCAATGACACAAACACGCATAGAATTATCCTCAAAGTAAGTAATGAAATTTAGTAATGGCTAATTGCTAATTGCTAATGGCTAATTGCTAATAACCAACAACTAACAATTAACCACTAACTAACAACAACTAACCACTAACAATTAACAACCAACAACTAACCATTTCCCAGAAGGCGATCGCGAAAATCATCAATAGTCAACTTCAAACCTTCATCTAGTGGAACTTTCGGTTCCCACCCTAACCAAGTTTTAGCACGGGTAATGTCCGGCTGTCGCTGTTTTGGATCATCTTGCGGTAAAGGCTTATAGATAATTTCCGTACCTGGATTCACCATCTCCTGAATTTTCTGAGCCAATTGTAAGATCGTATATTCACCCGGATTTCCTAAATTCATAGGCCCAATGTTATCACCATTCATCAAGCCCATTATTCCTTCTACCAAGTCAGAAACATAACAAAAACTTCGCGTTTGAGAACCATCTCCGTAAACAGTTAGGGGGATTCCTCGCAAAGCTTGGACGATAAAATTACTTACCACTCGACCATCATTTTCTAACATCCTAGTGCCATAAGTGTTAAAAATTCGCACTACCCGAATGTCTACACCATTTTGGCGGTGATAATCAAAGGCCAAAGTTTCAGCTACTCGCTTGCCTTCGTCATAACAGGATCGAATTCCAATACAATTGACATTTCCCCAATAATCCTCTGTTTGGGGATGTACGCTAGGATCGCCGTAAACTTCGGAAGTGGATGCTAACAAAATTCTGGCTTTCACCCGCTTTGCTAAACCCAGCATATTCATTGTCCCCATCACATTAGTTTTAATGGTTTTGACGGGATTATACTGATAGTGAACTGGCGAAGCTGGGCAAGCTAAATGATAGATTTGATCGGCTTCTAAGCGAATTGGTTCTGTAATGTCGTGCCGGATCAGTTCAAAATAAGGATTGTCCATCCATTTGAGGATGTTGCGCTTAGTCCCGGTGTAAAAATTATCCAGGCAAATTACCTCATTTCCCTGGGCCATTAAGCGATCGATGAGATGGGAACCGATAAAACCTGCTCCACCTGTGACTAATATTCTCATTATTTGCGTTACTGAGTTGTTGAGATCGAGCTACGGTACAAATATTTCGTTCTAAACTTAGATAGGACTTACACAAAAGCTGATTTTCTTTAAGAAACGGGGTAATTAGAACCCGGTTTCTTCAAGTTTTTTTGTGTAAGCTTTTTTTGTGTAAGTTCTATCCTTGCTCCAAAATAACAAAGACTACGGCTGAAACAATGTTCGCAACGCAGAATTTATCAAATCTTCATTATTGTAACCAATCAAGATTATGGCTGATCCAGCCGTAACACTGCCATGAAAGCCTCTTGGGGGACATCCACTGTCCCGACAGATTTCATGCGCTTTTTACCTTTCGCCTGTTTCTGTAAGAGTTTTTTCTTACGGGAGATATCACCGCCGTAACATTTGGCGAGAACATCTTTACGCAAGGCGGGAATGTGTTCGCTGGCAATGACTTTACTGCCAATGGAAGCTTGAATGGGAACCTTAAACTGGTGACGGGGAATTAATTCCTTGAGTTTTTCTGTCATTCCTCGGCCTACATTGTAAGCTTTGTCTCGGTGAACGATCATTGCTAAGGCATCAACGGGCTCGGCGTTAATTAGAATGTCCAGTTTTACCAGAGGATTTTCGCGGTAGCCGATGATGTGATATTCCATGCTGGCATAGCCGCGCGATCGCGACTTCATCTGGTCAAAAAAGTCTGTTACTACCTCCGCTAAAGGCAAATCGTAAGTTAAAGTTGTCCGCCCTTTAGCGAGATATTTCATGTCCTTAAACACGCCTCGGCGGTTCTGGCTTAACTCCATTAGCGCCCCTACATAACCCTCTGGCGCGATCATTTCCACCTGAACGTAGGGTTCCTCTATTTTCTGGCGTAACTGAGGGTCGGGCAAGTGGCTGGGGTTATCGATCATCACGACTTCCCCTTTAATCGTCGTCACTTGATAGACCACAGAAGGAGCCGTAACGATCAAATTCAGATTATATTCCCGCTCCAGCCGTTCCTGCACGATTTCCATGTGCAGCAAGCCCAAAAAGCCGCAGCGGAAGCCAAAACCCATTGCACTTGATGTTTCTGGTTCGTAAGCCAAGGCTGCATCGTTGAGTTTCAGCTTTTCCAAAGCTTCCCGCAAGTCGGGAAATTGATCGGCATCGATGGGAAATAAGCCGCAAAATACCATCGGCTTGGCCTCAGTGTAACCAGGCCAAGGTTCCGAGGCCTTATTTTTTGCCAGCGTAATTGTATCGCCCACGCGGGCATCAGCCACAGCTTTGATTGCAGCAGCGATATACCCCACTTCGCCAGCGTGGAGTTCGTCTACCTGCACTTGGGTGGGGGAAAGGATGCCTAACTCGTCGATTTCGTATTCCTTCTCAGAGGCCATCAGATGAATGCGATCGCCCTTTTTCACCGTCCCATCCATCACCCGAAAATAGACAATCACCCCACGATAGCTGTCGTAATAACTGTCAAAAATCAGGGCTCGTAAAGGTTTGGATACAGTATCCTGCGGCGGCGGTACCAGGCTGACAATGGACTCCAAAATCTCGTCAATGCCAATCCCCTCTTTCGCCGAAGCTGGAATCGCCCCAGAACAGTCTAAGCCAATAATTTCTTCAATTTCGCTTTTTACCCGGTCTGGTTCCGCCCCTGGCAGGTCAATTTTATTCAAAACCGGGATAATTTCTAAATTATTTTCCAGAGCCAGATAGACATTTGCCAAAGTTTGTGCTTCCACACCTTGAGAAGCATCTACCACCAATAGAGCACCTTCGCAGGCGGCGAGACTTCGCGACACCTCGTAGGAAAAATCTACGTGCCCGGGAGTATCAATTAAATTCAGCACGTACTGCTGACCATCCTTAGCAGTGTAATTCATCCGAGCCGCTTGCAGCTTAATCGTAATGCCGCGCTCCCGTTCGAGATCCATCGAGTCTAAAAATTGCTCTTTCATCTCCCGATCGCCCACCGTCCCAGTCGCCTGCAACAGGCGATCGGCCAAAGTAGACTTCCCGTGGTCGATGTGAGCGATGATTGAAAAGTTGCGAATGCGAGAAACAGGGACGCTAGTCATAGGAGCCGGGAATGGATGCTTTTTGTTGTATCATTACACACGCAGAGGCTAAACACTTGCAATCCTTCCTTCCTTTCTATTCTACAGAAGGTGTTTAGGATGTTGGTCAAGCCGCTTCCTTAGAAAGTTTCCCTTTAAGGTTGGGCGATCGCTCAACAGCAGATGTCAGGAATTACCAACGCTTGACAAAAGGCACCTAATTTGATGGTATTATTGGAATTGGGGAGGAGATGTGGTACAAAAAATATCTGTTTTTAATAGCCATAAATCCCTTTTTAGCGGCAAATTATACATTCCTTAAAAAGAAAAACCCGTAAGTTTCTATTAGGAACTTCAACAAAAATACTTCTTCCTTGTTAAGATTTCGCGATTCTGACACTCCCACCCCTAAAGGCGATGGGTTTCCATTTTGGAGCATTTATATGAACGAGCAAACCATCCCCCCCCACAGTTCAGCCGACAAGGTGGAAGTGTCTGTCCACTTAGATTCTGAACTATTAGATCAAATTAAGCACCTCACAAATGACCCCAGCAAGGTGATAGAGACTGCGATTCGCCAGTGGCTTAGAGGCGAACGCCGCGAAGATGAGTTAGCCTTGAGTCTTCGGCGCAACCCCCCCATCCCCCCGCGCGGCGAATGGAACGATTGATGCAGAATGAAGGAGATGGGAGCAGGGGAGCAGAGGGGCAGAGGGGCAGGGGGGCAGAGGGGACTGAGAAGGCAAAAGGATTTATTACTCTAGGAGAGAAGGTTGAAGACATTAGCTGAATGCTAACGCACAAGAAAAGCAAAATTCTCCCCATCTCCCCTATCCTCCCCCATCCTCCTCATCCTCCCCATCTCCCCCGCCCCCCCGCTCCCCATCTCCTCCGCTCCCCTCCCCTTGCAGTTTCCAGTGGTAATCTGATGAACTCTAACGCTGATTTCCAGCTTTCGAGCCAAGCCCCTACTGACTTTTTGCAAGAATTAGGGGCAGAGTTAGTATTTACCCAGGACGCTTCTGGCAAATATCTATCTTTTTACTGGCAACAAGCTGAGAATTACAAACTGAACCCGGAAAAGATCGTAGGTTGCCAGATGAGCGAAACTTTTGGGCCAGTGGCGATCGCACCTTATCTTGACCGAGTACGCCGCGCCCTCGACGGTCAAATGCCAGAGCGATTCAGCTATCCCTTTGCCTACGCAGAGCAGTATTTTCCCTTCGACCTAGTAATTAGTCCGGTGCTAACAGCCAACGGCAAAGCAACCAAAGTTCTAGTTATGGGCCGACTGTTACCTCATAAACTGAACGCTCAAGCCGTTAATTCTCAAGAATTAGTCGCCTATCCCGCTTTAGCCTCAAACTTGGATTTGCACCAAAAAATGCTGATTCAAATTGCTGGGAGTATCCGCCGCACGCTCCCTCCTAGTTCTGAGTTGTATCATAAAATTCTCTCTCAAATTGCTCAGAATGTTCGCCGAACTCTGGATTTAAAAACTATTTGGCAGCAAACTGTTAACAGTTTAGGGCAAGTTTTGGGAGTCACTCGCTGCATTATTTGTTCTTATAAAGAAGAAGAAAATTACGATTTCTCAGAACTCAATCCTAAATTTAAAGTAGTCGCTGAATATTGCCAAGAGGCTTACTCTTCGATGCTGGGTTTAGAACTCTCAGAGGCGGATCAGCCTGGGTGGAGTCAGGCTTTAGCGACTTTAGAACCAGTAGCAGTAGAGCGCACTCCTGATACTAAAGACCCCTTTGAGCGCTTTTCGGTGCTGGTAGCAGCTACCTCCTATCAAGACCAACCCAATGCTTTGATTTGCTTGCACCAATGTAATACTATCCGCCGATGGAGCGCCGTTGAGGTAGAGTTTGTGCGGGAGCTAGCCGTGCAAGTGGGGACTGCGATCGCTCACGCTACTCTCTATCAAGAATTAGAACAAGCTCGTGCTGAAGCTGTGGCTTTGTCTCAACTCAAAAGCCAGTTTCTAGCCAATACCTCCCATGAACTCCGCACTCCTCTGAATGGAATGCTTGGCTTTCTCAAGTTAGTAATGGATGGTATGGCAGACGATCCAGAGGAAGAACATCAATTTATTCAAGAAGCTTACCGTTCAGCGCTGCACCTGCTCAATCTCATCAATGATGTTTTGGATATTGCCAAGATTGAAGCCGGGAAAATGGAGTTAGAACTTACTCCTATTAAAATCAATGAACTGTTGCAAGAAGTAGAAAATTTTACCCAGGCTCAGTTGCAACAAAAGCAGTTAAATTTTAAAATCCAAAAGCCTGCAACTCAAGATGAAATTATTGTATATGGCAACTACCAGCGCCTGCTCCAAGTGATGTTAAATCTAGTAGGAAATGCGATTAAGTTTACCCATGAAGGGGGTATTAGTATCAGTATGGAATTGATTAAGAAAAAGATAGTTATTCAGAATCGGGAACTACCAGGTCTGGTAAAAATTAGAGTTGCGGATACAGGAATTGGAGTTTCTTTGGACAAACAAGATAAACTGTTTCAGTCTTTCTTCCAAGTAGACGGCGATCGTACTAGGCAATATGGCGGTACGGGTTTAGGTTTGGCAATTTCCCAAAAATTGGTAGAAGCTATGAGAGGGACGGTGAATTTTTATAGTATGGGAGAAGGATTAGGCTCAACTGTAACATTTACCATACCACTATATCAAGAACCAATAATGATTTCTACCCAATCTGCTGAAACTATTGAGTTTTTTACTATAGATTGAAACTTATAGCTAGGGGCTAGGGGCTAGGGACTAGGGACTAGGGGAAAAGAGTCAATGGTTTGGGTCATGAGCGAATGTCCTAAGTAAATCCACCTAATTAAACATAAGATAAGGATGGCTAAAAAGCTGACTGTATAAACATTCTTCCTTCTCTCCTAGATAACTAAATTTTTCTTCCTTCTCTCCTTCTTCCTTCTTCCTTCTTCCTTCTTCCTTCTTCCTTCTACTTAACAGCTAAGAAGGTTGCTATAACTTAAATTTATGGCGAAGCTTTCCGGCGGCGAAAATTAGAGATTCAACTATAAATTTTCGCCGGAAAGCTTCGCCCCTATTACATACTCTCTCTGACTGCTTGAAGTTGTTCCATAGAAATTTCTTGAATTTCGCCGGCAAAATCGTTGTCTGGAGTCAAAAACAGCATACAGTGGCATTCCTTACGTTCGCGCATGGGAATACAAGGGCAATTCCAGTATGCAGCTTTTACTTCTGCTTCTTTATCCTCGTAGTGGCGACAGGGACATAAGGGGGCACCGAGTTCGTCTTTGTGCTTCGCGAGTCCTTCAATGACTACAGCGGTGACAGAAGGTTCAACACAGAAGTAAGTGCTGGTGCGTTTAGCATAGGTTTCGGAGAAATTCTTCATCGCCTCCAGAGTTTTTTCGTTGGAGAGCTTGGTATTTTCTGTGGTTTTCATAGTTTAGATGGTAGGACGAATTGACACTCCCCGGTCTAAAGATACGGAGATGATTAACAACAACCTTTTGGGGATAAATCCACAAAAATCTTGATTTTTAAAGGCTGTATCAAACAGCCACTATCCACTTACTCCGATTAATCTAAGTTTATGGCTACTTTTAGACTGCGGCATACTATCTATAGCAGAAGGCAGAACGCAATAAAAGCAATCGTTTGAGCAAGTAAGAAATTCTTAATCACTTTAGCGGTTGCTATATCTTTTAATTCACGCTTTTAGCTGCCAATTTTTTACCCCTGACGATACCCAAAGGTATGACGTGGGTTGTGGGATTTCAACCGTTTCGTAGCTAAAGTTCAGAGTGTTTTGTATGGTATGTTAACTTTATCACGTCTGTTGAAAATAATGCCGCAATTTAAGTAGCTAGGCTATTCGCTATAGTTGCGATCGCTACTCACCAAAAGTCTTGAGTGTCCAATCCTAGAGCAAACACCGGGCAATAGTTGCCGTTACTGACTCAGCTAACTCTTTAAGGGCATAACCCCCTTCTAACCCAAAGGAAATGCGGCGGGTAATTTTAAGGCAGTAGTCTGTGAACACCCCATAATCCGAAGGTAGGAGGGTAATACTCGCCAAGGGATCGGCGGCATTGCCGTCGTAGCCAGCGCTGACAATCAACAAATCGGGCTTAAATTTCGATAAAAATGGCATAACTTGAGATTCAAAGGCAGTGCGGTACTCGGTGATGCCGCTACCAGGATACATCGGAAGGTTGAGTACATTGTCGTAGGCTCCGCGTTCGTCTCCATAACCAGTTCCCGGATAGCAGGGAGATTGGTGCAGGGAACAGAAAGCGATTTGGCGATTATTTTCAACTAGGGACTGGGTACCGTTACCGTGATGCACGTCCCAGTCGAGGATGGCTACTCGGTTAATTCCTGGTTGTTCGAGGGCGTAATGAGCAGCGATCGCAGCATTAGAAAACAAACAAAAACCCATGCCGCGCTCTCTTTCAGCATGGTGTCCGGGCGGCCTTGCTAGCACGAAAGCTGGTTCACCACTGGCTAAGGCGCGATCGGCACCATCCAACCAAGCACTAATTGCTAGCAATGCCACATCATAACTATCTGCGGAAACTGGCGTGTCGCCATCCAAGTAGCCACCTCCCCGTTGTGCTAGGTGCTCTACTTCGTGAATGTATTTCTGCGAGTGAATCTTTTTGAGAATCGCAGTTAATACCTCGCTACGTTTTTGAACGGGTGTGGGTAACTGCCAATCAAGCTCAGCACCCCAAGGTGCAGCTTTAAGAGCTTCCACGATCGCACTTAGACGCTCTGGCCGCTCTGGGTGAAGCATACCAGTCTTGTGCAGCAAAAAATCCTCAGAGTAGATGACAGGTAGCATAGACAGTTCGGAGTTTTGTACCAGAGGCAACTAATAGCCAGAACGAGTTATTGTCATACTCGACTGATCCGTATGATAACCCGCTTTGACAATCGACTGACCGCAAAAACACCAAAGACTAGGATTCCTAATTGCTGAAGGGGGAAAGGTTAATTTTGTAACTTTCCTTGTTGCTAAGTTGCTAACATCCTTCAACACGAGTGCCATCGGTATAACGGTAGGAACCTTGACCGCGCTTTTAGCAGTTGAGAAATTCTCCTTCGTAGCGATCGCCATTGGCAAACAGATGCACCCTTCCCATTCATTTTTCTATCAGCGAACTCTCCCTAATAACCGTTGCCGTTGGGAAATTCACGGATGCCTTTGCCATTAAATTCTCCATCAGCAAATTCACCGTCGTAACGCCCTTCTTCTTTAGCTGTAGCGGTACTGGGTTAATTTCCGGCTCTGACGCTGTTATCTCTGGCAGTCCTGGGCTAATTTCCGGCTCTGGTGCTGGTATCGATGGCGGTACTGGGCTAATTTCCGGCTCTGGTGCTGGTATCGATGGCGGCGCTGGCTGAATTTCCGGCTCTGGTACTGGTACCTTTGGTGGTTCTGGCTTAATTTCTGGCGCTGGTACCTCTGGCGGTTCTGGCTTAATTTCCGGCTCTGGTACCTGCGGCGGTTCTGGCTCAATTTGTGGCTCTGGGGGAGCAGGTTTGACCGTTTGAACGACCTTTTCCTGAACTACTTCGGGCTCCTCAACTAAAACAAATTTAATGGGTTCCTCTGCAAATTCAGTTGGCTTGACCAAGTTAAGGCTCAAGGGTAAAACAACACCGTGCAGTACGGTTGAGCCTTTTAGGTTCAATGCCAAAAATTTCTTCAGATCGGCTTCTGGTTGTTCTCTTTGTGCTGTGGAAACGTTTAAAAAAGTCATGCTTTATGGCTCTCCTATATGCAGGGTTGGGCAAATTCTTGGTTGAACGATCGCATCTAATCCGCAAAGACTAACGAAGAGTGGTTGAGTTCGTTCTTAACTAGGAACTTATAAAGTCTATCGAGAAGCAGTCACTTTTATCAAGTACTCTTGATATTATTTAGTATTTATAATTGCCCTAAGTTGGAATTTTCCGTAGTATCACATCAATAACATTGATGATTTTACTTTAGCCGTATTATACGGAATTGTTGGAGCAGTAGCAGACTGGATTTTTATGGCTATTTTTAGAGGTTGCGATCGCGCCTGTGCCGGAATTCCTGGGTCTGTTTACCTGCGGACAACTATTGCAGGGCTAATATTGGGCGCGATCGCAGCTATTTTGCCACTAACTCGTTACTTTGGTTACGAAGAATTAGAATCAGTAGTTACTGCTAGCTTTTCTATTAATTTTCTATAATAAATAAGTCTTCTCTTTTCTCAATTTCTTCTTATGGATAGAATTCATTTTTATCAAGAGTATACCTAACAGCCTCTTTATTGCTGCCGGGAAACTTCATCTCAATAAACGATTTATCAAATTTCAATCCTGCTTTTTCCATGACGCGAATCGATCCAGAGTTAACTGCTAAAGCCTTAGCAAAAACGCGCTCCGTACCCAATTCAGTAAATCCTTTATGAATCAGCGCGATCGCAGCTTCCGTTGCATAGCCTTTACCCCAGAATGCTCTTTTCAAACGATAGCCCAGCTCAATATCCTCGCTACGATCTAAGGCTGGCCGGAAATGAAACCAGCCGATAAATTCACCGCTAGATTTTTCCTCTGCTGCCCAAAATCCATAGCCTTGATAGTCCTCATAATATTTGAGAAATAATGGCAAAGTTTGAGAGCGAATCTGTTCGCGATCGCTAGCCTGTCCCCCATTAATATACCGCATCACTTCGGGGTCGCTGTCCAACTCATATAAGTTATCTAAATCCCCCTCAGTAAAGTAACGGAGAATCAAACGTTCTGTCTCCAGAAAAACCTTCACGGTAGCTCCCAATTAAATGTTTGATTTATGGTTGCACGTAGCGGCTAAAAATGGTCATATTGTGCTATAATTTTAGGCGTAACTCGCAATATTTGGCAACTCAACCGAAGATAAACCGATTTTAACGCATCTTCCTGGTTTCTAGCTGCCAAGTTCAGAATTTTATGGAGTATTTCATCGTATGAGCACCTCTGAGTCGCGGATTATCCCGACGGATCTGCGGAATGAGATGTCCCGGTCTTACCTAGAATACGCCATGAGCGTAATTGTAGGCCGGGCTCTACCAGATGCCAGGGACGGTCTTAAGCCTGTTCACCGCCGCATTCTCTATGCTATGAACGAACTAGGCTTGACTCCCGATCGACCTTTCCGCAAATGCGCCCGCGTTGTGGGGGAGGTGCTGGGCAAATATCACCCGCACGGGGATACAGCGGTGTACGACGCTTTAGTGCGGATGGCTCAGGATTTCTCCATGCGCCAACCTCTGATTGACGGGCACGGCAATTTTGGCTCGGTGGATAATGACCCGCCAGCGGCGATGCGTTACACAGAGTGCCGCTTAACACCGCTGACTAGCGACGCGATGCTGCGCGATATCGACTCGGAAACCGTCGATTTTGGCGATAATTTCGATGGTTCGCAGCAGGAACCGCTGGTTTTACCATCGCGCATCCCCCAAATTTTGGTTAATGGTTCGTCGGGGATCGCTGTGGGAATGGCGACGAATATTCCTCCTCACAATTTGGGAGAAGTAATTGAAGGTTTAATGGCATTAATTGCCAATCCAGAAATTACCGATATTGAGCTGATGCAGTACATTCCCGGCCCTGATTTTCCAACGGGGGCGCAGATTTTAGGGAAAGCCAGCATCCGGGAAGCTTACACTACTGGTAGGGGTTCGATTACGATGCGCGGCGTAGCTGCGATCGAAACTATTGAACATCCAGGTAGACCAGACAAAGAAGCAATTATTATCACAGAGTTGCCATACCAAACTAATAAGGCGGCGCTGATTGAAAAGATTGCAGAAATGGTGAATGAGAAGCGGCTGGAGGGGATTTCTGATATTAGAGATGAGAGCGATCGCGATGGTATGCGGATTGTGATAGAGCTCAAACGAGATGCTTATCCTCGCGTTGTTCTCAACAACCTTTACAAACAAACTCCCCTACAAGCTAACTTCGGGGCAAATATGCTCGCGCTAGTAAATGGGGAACCTCAATTACTTTCGCTCAAGCAGTTTCTCAGCGTCTTCTTAGATTTTCGGATTGAGACAATTACGCGGCGGACTCAATACGAACTGCGGAAAGCGGAAGAACGCGATCATTTACTTCAAGGTTTATTGATTGCTCTCGACAATTTGGATGCTATTATTCACCTAATTCGTAGTGCTGCTGATACGGCAACAGCGAAACAGGAATTGATAGATACTTACGGTTTGTCAGAGGTACAATCAGATGCAATTTTGCAAATGCAGCTCCGACGCTTGACGGCCTTGGAAGCGCAGAAGATTACTCAAGAACACGAAGAGTTACTAGAGAAAATTGCCGACTTACTAGATATTTTGGCAAAGCGGGAGCGGATTCTGGAAATCATCCAAACAGAAGTCGCTGAAATCAAACTGAAGTTTGCCTCGCCGCGCCGAACTATCATCGAACACGCCGAAGGAGAAATCGACGAAACCGATTTAATTGCCAACGAACAAGCCATCATCTTGCTGACAGAACAAGGCTACATTAAGCGAATGCCAGTCAGCACTTTTGAGGCTCAAAGTCGCGCTACTCGCGGCAAAGCTGGTACGAAAATGAAAGAGGATGATGGCGTTGAACATTTCCTCTCCTGCTGCGATCACGATAGCGTCTTATTCTTTAGTGATAGAGGCGTTGTTTACTGTCTCAGAAGTTATCAGATACCCGTCAGTTCTCGCACGGCGCGGGGGACTCCGATTGTACAATTGCTGCCTATTCCGATTGAAGAAAAAATCACTTCTATTGTATCGGTGACAGAATTTAGCAATGAAGAATACTTAATAATGCTAACTCGCAGCGGCTTTATTAAGAAGACTGTCTTATCTGCTTTTAGTAACATTCGTGCTAACGGGTTAATCGCTATTTCTCTGGAAGAAGGCGACCAATTGCGCTGGGTACGGCTAGCAAGAGTTGACGATAGTATTATCATCGGTTCGCGCCAAGGAATGACAATTCATTTCCGAACTAATCACGAACAATTGCGCCCAGTTGGTCGAGCAACCCGGGGGGTAAAGTCCATGAAATTGCGAGCAGGCGATGAGCTGATTGGCATGGATATTTTACCAAGTTCAATTGTTGCGAGTATTGCGGAGTTAGAAACTGAAGATTCGGAATTGGAAGAGGAGGAATTAGAAGTATCTGCCCAGGAAATTGAAGTGCAAGTGGAGGAAATTGAAGGCAGCGATGCTGAAGAAATCCCCACTGCTAGCAGTCAAGGCCCTTGGGCGCTGGTAATTACTACAAATGGTTACGGCAAGCGCGTTCCTGTTACTCAATTCCGGTTGCAAAGACGTGCTGGTAAAGGTTTAACAGCTACTAAATTCAAGTCGAAAAAGGCTAAAGATTATGTAGCTGCATTGCGAATTGTCAATGAAAATGACGAGTTGATGATCGTTACTAGCAGAGGTATTATTATCCGTCAGACTGTCAATGCAATTTCTACCCAATCCCGGAATGCAACGGGTGTGCGAGTGCAGCGTTTAGATGAGGATGATTCAATTGTAGCTGTAGCTTTAGTACCGCTATCTGGTGAAGAATCGGAGTCAGATGAAGCTGTGGATTTAGTCTCAGTATCTGGTGAAGAATCAGAATTAGAGTCAGCGGAAATGGAGTAATTTCTTCAGTTTATAGGGTGGGCAATGCCCACCTTGTAACGCCCCCAGAGAGCGCAGTTATCAAGGCGATAATATTAAATTTAGATGTGGATATTCAAAAACCTAAAAAGTCCTAATTTACAGTCTGATACGATTAAAAAATACCGCTTAGCAATTGCATTGATTGGCGGTATTTTAATGGCCTTAGCAACTGCACCTGTAAGTGCTTGGCCCTTGGCGTGGTTAGCACTCGCTCCCCTTTGGGTGATGATTGCTAGTTATGAAAAGCCAAAATTAGAAGAAAAAAAACAAAAATTTTTCCTTCTTCCCTTTTCCTTCTTCCTTCTTCCTTCATTATGGGGAATTGGCTATCACGGGTTAGCTTTATCTTGGATAATGGGAATTCACCCGATGACTTGGCTGGGGGTTCCTTGGTGGCCAAGTTTGGCGATTGCAGTGTTTTGTTGGGTATTTATCACCCTTTGGGGAGCTGCATTAGTCGCTATCTGGGCGTGGCTATTTATAATTCTTAACTCAACTCCTTTAGCACAGGAAGCTGGGGGGAGAAAATCTCAATTATCGGTCTTAATTCGCCTCTTAATTGGGACAGCTTTGTGGTGCAGTTTAGAATATATTTGGAGTTCCGGCTCCCTATGGTGGACATCTCTATCTTACACTCAAAGTCCGCATAATTTAGCAATTTTACACCTCGGTCAACTTTCTGGGCCTAGTGCTATAACTGCCGCCATTGTAGCAGTTAATGGCTTAATTGCTGAAGCTTGGAGCGAAGGAAGAAGGCAGAAGGAAGAGGGCAGAAGGAAGAGGGCAGAAGGAAGAAGGGAAAATTTAATTTCTTATCTTTTACCTGTTATATTTTGCCTAATATTGCATATTATAGGTTTTAGTTTATATAGCCGCCCTTTGACTGAAGATGCAAAATCAGAGTTGAAAATAGGAATTATTCAGGGCAATATACCCAATGAAATTAAGTTTAATTCAGAAGGATGGATTCGCTCTTTGGAAGGCTACACTACAGGATATAAAAACTTAGCTAACCAAGGTGTAGATGCTGTATTAATCCCAGAGACAGCTTTACCGTTTGTTTGGACTAACCCTAATCAACGTTTTTACCTTTCTTTATATCAAGCTATTCTCGCTCAAAAAGTTGTTGCTTGGGTAGGGGGATTTGGACAACAGGAAGATAGCATTACAAATAGCTTGTTTACTATCAACGGTAATGGTGAAATAGTTAGCCGGTACGATAAAACTAAGCTAGTACCATTGGGAGAATATATTCCCTTTGAACAATTTATTGGCAGTATTATTAATCGACTTTCTCCTTTAGATTCCCATTTAGTAGCTGGTAAATCTAACCAATTATTTGATACACCTTTTGGTAGAGCGATTGTCGGTATTTGCTATGACTCAGCTTTTACTGAACATTTCCGCCGTCAGGCGGCGATGGGAGGTGAATTTATCCTGACTGCTTCTAATGATGCTCATTATAATTCATCTATGATGGCTCAACATCACGCTCAAGATTTGATGAGAGGAATTGAAACCGATAGGTGGGTGGTAAGGGCAACTAATACGGGTTATTCTGCTTTTGTTAATCCTCATGGCGAGACGTTGTGGATATCTGGTGTTAACACTTATGAAGTCCAGGCTGGTAATATTTATCGGCGTAAAACTCAGACTTTGTATGTGCGATGGGGGGATTGGTTAACACCTTTATTGTTAGTATTGGGTGTAATAGCGAAAGTTTTCCAAAGAGGGTAATAGATATTATCTAATTCTCTTTGGAAAAACAACTGACTCCTATTCAACGTTAAGGTTGACAACTAACCCATAAGTTGATACGTAGTCTTCTAACTCTTTTAGATCGACCGTACCATTCTTATCTGAGTCAAGAATATTGAAAAGATAATCAGTAATGTATCCCCTCATTTCTTCAGAGCTACGTTCGCCTGTGGTCAAATCTTCTACTAGGCCTAAAAGCTCCATAATCTCTGGTTTATCGAGGGTTTTACTGCCATCGGCATCCAATTGATGGAAAAGCTTTTTGACATCTTCTGTTCCCACTTTCGAGGAACGTAATGTTTCTCTCAATAAGTCACTACTAAAGGCATTCATAAAGAATGTTTGCTCGATGAAAGGGATACAGAAGAACCCTAGCGCGGCCCAGTAAATTGCATAATTCAGCGAGTCCAAATTTGTAGCTGTACTAACTCCAGCAAAAAGAGCGGCCCAAAGGAAAAAGTTAGGGTTAACAAGCAAGATATAAGCATCTTGAGCTTCTGCCTTGCTCAGTTTGCCACTTGAAAATATCAAAGTTAATGCAGCGCATAGACGCATCAGAATAAAAACTAATGCAGCAAACGCAAGCTGTTGAAAACCAGCTAGCGCTCGGTTCGGGTCGATGGGGGAAAAGAGGTCAGAAATAAATGTTGCAGGAGCAAACTGAAAGCCTGTTGCTAGGGCCATAAAAGCAACAGCCAGAACTCCGATAAATTTCCATTCTTTACTGTGCCGATTTGAATCAACAGGCGATTTAGAACGCCAAATTTGGGCGGCGGCTCCCGGTATTGCTAGACCTAGAGCTAGAATTACAAAGAAAAAGTTTAAACTGGAGAGGTTAATGGGTAATTGGGAACCTGCGATCGCTAATGTAGCAATCAGCGCGATCGGAGCAACTATTGATAATGTTCTTGATAAGACAGCCGATGGATAAAGATTGCCACCCCAAAGTATCGATAAAACTGGGGAAGTAAGGGCTGGCGGTACTATCCAGAAAAGCACCCATAAAACTTTATAAAGATCGGCAGGGCTTTGGTACAAAACTCCAGAAAATATTAAGGCGAGGCCAACTACCCATCGCAGCAACATCCACCCATAGACTACATATTTGACAGTTGAAGTTACTTTGCGTTTGCTCCCTGCAAAGTCGATGTCTAGGTAGGTATAAAATGTGGACATTGCCAGACAGATAATAATTATCGCTTTAAATAGCTCTGATGGAATTCCTTGTGGGGAAGTGCTGACTACTCTTAGCAAACTGCCCAGTAAGAATGCAACAGCGTATAATACAATCGCCCACATGATTGAAAGATCGTTGACCTTTTTGCGTAAAGCAGCCGCACCGCCAGATTCTTTGTCGCGAAATTTGACGAGTTCATCTCGACTTAAAGCTTTGCCATTAGGAAGTTTTAAGCTGTGATAAGCAGTTGGTGGCAAGTCACTTAAATAAAGTGCTAGAGGTTCTAGTACATATTGATGGCAGACAACTAGAACAGTTTCACCTCGTTCTAAGTGCGGTACAACTCGCTCTTTATAGAAACTGCTAGCGCGTACATAAATTTGTGAAATTTTTTCGCCAGTCGGAGGTGCTTCGTTATGTGAATGCAACATTTCCTCGAAGCCTTCATATCCAAGAGAAAGACGAAGCAAATTGAGGTTACGACCGGCAAAAATACCAAAAGAACGCTCGCTAATGCGGTGGTCGATCTGAACAGGAGTATCAGGAGATTTCAAGGCTTGACTTTCAGCTAGGGCGATTTCACAAGTTTGCCGCGCACGCCTCATGTGGGATACATATACTGCGTCAAATTTGACACCTTTTTTCTTAATATCAAGACCTGCGCGACGTGCTTGTAGCTTGCCAAATGCTGTAAGTCCAACATCTAGTATTCCAGCAAAAATGTTGCGCTCATTGCTGGTACTTTCGCCGTGCCGAATAAAGTAGGCTTCTCCATACAAGGGAAGCTTTTCTGGCTCAGATGGTGATGCAGTAGCCGTATCATTATTTGTGATTTCCATAACTTTTAATACCTTCAGACTAAAGATGTTGAGGTTGACGCGCTAAATCCTAAACCTACATAACAGACAGCAAAAATGTGTTCTAGTTAATGGATTAGCGAAGTATGAATAAGTAGACTACTTCTTCACAAATATGAATAAGAAGACTACTTGTTCCGAGAGGTAATAAATTCGCGATCGCTGTCGGTATTACTCCGCAACTTAGAAACGATAGTCGGATTACGATTATTTTTGACAGGATTGCATCTTAAATCAAAAAAGCTGAGAGTAAGTATATACTTAATTAAAAAATTTGTCAATACAAACTAAAAGATAAATTTTTAAGTAAATTTACTTACTTAAACAAACGTAAAATAGAAATGAGTAACAACCTTGCTAGATAAGCATTCTTCCGTTCCATTGATGGGGAGAGTTAGACTTCGGACGTTCGACAAGTTCAGTCGAACCGCGAACGGTCGAATACTTGTCAAACTGCACGCCAAAGCTTTATTACTTTTACTTATTTATGTGCAATATCACCGCAGCGAACACTCGGAGGCAAAGAAACTAAATCATCAATATTGCGCTGCATCGTAGCACAAATATTATCTAAAGGTAAATCATTAGCATCGTGACCAAAAGGATTTTCGATCTCAATGCCAATTTCTTCTATGCCAAATAAGGTAAAACTAATCAAAGCTACTATTAAACCAGTTCCCCAACTCAAATCCTTGACCATTTGAAATGGTAATGCAAAACAATAAATTAACAATAGTTGCTTGAGGTGAATCGCATAAGCTAAGGGTATAGGTGTCTTCAAAATCCGTTCGCAGCCGCCTAAAGTATCGACTAAATTGTTTACTAATTTCTGCATGGCTGTTAGCTGATAAACATCAATGCACTTTTGGCTATATTGCTTATGCAAATAATCAGAAATCCAGAAAGCAATTTCTAAAGGGGGATTGTTTATAGACTTGAGTTTTTGATATTGTGAGGTAGACATTAACTGCTCTAGTTCGCTGTTTACAGGCTCTAGCCTTAGATGCAATTTCATCGCCACTGCAAAGGCAGGTAAGAGCAGAATTGCTGACTTTTTTTCAAAAAAATCATCTGGCTCATTTTCCTCAACTGCCACCCAGATTTGACGGGATAGATTCCGAACGGTATTGATTAAATTACCCCAAAATTTCCGACCTTCCCAAAATCTCTCGTAAGCTGTGTTTGTTCGGAAAACTAATAATAAACCAAGGACGATACTCGGTACAATACTTGATAAAATGGGCAAAGATACGGGAAAGTTAAAAAAATGTAGAAAGGAAATAAAACCCCCAAATCCGCCGCAGATAAGAACGCGGGGCAAAATCTTAGGAATAACAGATCCGCGTAACTTAAAGGCAGTTTGAAACCAGGGTCGTTTTTCAGTCTTCATGCACTATCTCCTTTTTGCTTAATATCAGACAGAATCGGCTAACGGCTACTCTCCGACAATACTTTACTGGTTTTTTTAGCTGTCGTCAGAGTATTCCCCTAAGTATGTGTACCAATACATTGGGATTTTAGCTGAAAATTTATCTTGTTTGTGGTTTGATCGAAGCACTTAGTTAGGTAATATAGTTTAAGTATCTTTAAATAAAAGCTTCCGTGCAACAGCACTCAACTCCTCAGTCTCCGCGCGATCGCACTTTGCCTAATCAGCGGTGGCAAATCTACCCATCGCAGGCACAACAAGCCGAACATTTGGCCCAAGAAATTGGCTTGTCACCCTTGCTAGCACAGGTACTCATTAATCGAGGGATTGAATCTGCACAAGGGGTGCAAGCATTCTTAGAGCC
Organism: Kamptonema formosum PCC 6407; assembly: GCF_000332155.1. Lineage (GTDB taxonomy): Bacteria > Cyanobacteriota > Cyanobacteriia > Cyanobacteriales > Microcoleaceae > Kamptonema > Kamptonema formosum. The sequence continues at coordinate 222,389 of NZ_KB235903.1, forward strand.
CGAATTGGAAGTTTTGCCACCGCCAATGCAGGATTTTCCCGACTTAGCGATGAGTGTGGAGTTATTGCATGAAGCAATATCTCAAGGTGAAAAAATTGCTATTTGCGGTGACTATGATGCTGATGGCATGACGAGTACGGCACTTTTGTTGCGAAGTCTCAAAACTTTGGGTGCGAAGGTTGATTATGCCATTCCTAGCCGAATGCACGAAGGCTATGGCATTAACGAGCGCATTGTTGAGGAATTTAAGAGCGAAGGTGTAAGCCTGATTCTCACTGTAGATAATGGTATTGCTGCCTATCAACCGATTGCGAGAGCGCGAGAATTGGGCTTAAATGTGATTATTACCGATCACCACGATATCCCGCCGCAACTGCCGCCAGCAAATGCTATTCTCAATCCGAAATTAATTTCCGAATCTTCGCCTTATCGTGGTGTGGCGGGAGTTGGTGTTGCCTATATTTTGGCGATTTCCCTAGCACAGCGGATGGATAAAATGCAGGGTTTAGTAAATCCAATGTTGGAGCTTTTTACATTGGGAACAATTGCAGATTTAGCTCCTTTAATTGGTGTGAATCGCCGTTGGGTAAAACGAGGATTAAGGCTGCTGCCTCATTCGCAATTAGTAGGAGTGCAGGCGTTAATTGAGGTTTCGGGATTAGTACGTGAAAATAAACCAGAGGGCGAGCGACTCTCTACTCAAAACTCAACATCTTCAAGCGCTGCGAGTGCAATTAAGCAATCTAAAAATTCTCTCAAGCCGGAGGATATTGGCTTTCGCCTTGGCCCTCGGATTAATGCGATCGGTCGCATTTCTGACCCCCAAATTGTTATTGAATTATTAACAACTGACGATCGGGATTTAGCCTTAGAAAGGGCGAAGCAGTGCGAGGAAATTAATCAGCGCAGACAGGAGTTATGTCAAGAAATTGAGGCGGAAGCGATCGCGTATTGTGAAGAAACTCAGGTGGATTTACAGCAGGAACGGGTTTTAGTTGTCGTGCAACCAGGATGGCATCACGGCGTAATTGGTATAGTTGCCTCGCGGTTGGTGGAACGCTATGGTGTACCTGTATTTATTGGTACTTATGAGGATGAAGAAGAGGAAGATGCGGAAAGTTTAGCACCAGAGAAGATGTCTATTAGTAGCGAAGATTTAAGTGATAAAATAGATAATTTATCGATTAAATCTGTTGGTAAAAAGATTCGGGGTTCGGCACGAGGGATTCCTGAGTTTCACGTATTTGAGGCTTTACAATTCTGCGATCGCTTGTTAGGAAAATATGGGGGACATAAAGCGGCTGGGGGCTTTTCTATGCCAGCGGCAAATCTAGAAGAATTTCGCACGCAGTTAGGTATTTTTGCTCGTAAATCTTTAGAGTTACAACACCTCAAACCGCTAGTTTCTATTGATGCTCAAGCTAATTTTGCAGAAATTAATCTCGACCTTTACCGCCAAATTGATGCGCTGCAACCTTGCGGGATTGAAAATAAGGCTCCCGTATTTTGGACACCTAATGTGCGAATCATCGAACAAGCAACTGTTGGCAAAGAGAAAGCGCATATTAAAGTAACTTTCAGCCAAGATGTAAAGTCTATCCCAAATCTGAAGGCGATCGCATGGCGGTGGCGAGAATATTTCCCCCTGCCGCCGCGAGTGGATATTGCCTATCATTTGCGAGAAAATACATATAATGGCAATACCACAGTTGAGCTAGAGTTGGTGGGAGTGCGACTACCCACAGATACCGCAAGTTTACCTCCATCGCCCCAGAAAAAAGCCCTGGAGAAGGCTCAACAGAAAGCAGAGTTTTATTATAGCGATCGCAAGTACACCTGTAGCCTCTCCCAAATTGAAAATGTCAAAGAATTAAGAATTAGGAATGCTCAAGGGCAAGTTTTAGCAGTTAAACAAGGTGAAAAAACAGGACTTCTGGGAACAAGGCGAGACGATGCGATCGCTGTTGATGTCTCTCAACCCTTTTTCTACAATTTAATTAAAGCGGCTCTCAGTGCTTTAGAGCTTGCAAAAGAAAAAGTTAATTAAGAAGGAAGAAGGAAGAAGGAAGAAGGAAGAAGGAAGAAGGAAGAAGGCAAAAAACTAACGCAGAAGGCAGGCAAAATTCTCCCCTGCTCCCCCGCTCCCCTGCTCCCCCGCTCCCCCTGCTCCCCTGCTCCCCTGCTCCCCCTCTCCCCCGCTCCCCTTACAGATCGCCGCCGCGAAAAGCCAGTAGGACAATCACTAAAGGGCCAGAAAGCACGACTGCGGCGAGCGCAACTAGCTTAAAAATGCCTTCAAAGTTGATGCTGCTGAGATTGTTGACTAGATCGGTTAAAAAGTCCATTTTTCCTCTCGACTTTAATAAGTTTCGATAGCTCGGTGTATGAGAAAACACGCTTCTGATTTTACTTGGCGATCGCACCCTTTTTTTAAGTAACTTTACAAAAATCAATAAAACGCAAAAAATAATCAAATCAAGGCTATATTAGGGTGGGCATTGCCCATCTAGAGATGTTGACGAGCAATTATAGACAATGGCTACTTGGCGTTGTGTAAAGCAGTGTGGTGCTTGTTGTTACCTTGACCCAACAGAGCGCCCAGATTTGGATGAGTATTTATCTCCCGAAGAATTGGAGCTATACCTCAGCCTGGTAGGAGAGGATGGATGGTGTATAAATTTTGACCGCACTACGCGGGAATGCGGAATTTATGACGATCGCCCCCGCTTCTGTCGGGTGCAAGCTGACATTTTTCACGAGATGTATGGCGTTGAGGCCGAAGAAGTCAATGATTTTGCCATTGACTGTTGCGTGGAACACATTCAGGATATGTATGGCGATCGCTCTCTGGAAATGATCCGCTTTAACTCCGAAGTTGGCATCCTGGCCACTCCTGACATCTAACCACAGAAATAGTTTTGTTAGTGGGAGGGTTGCATTTTATCTGCTATTCTGGAAAAATGAAAAGAATCTGAAAATAAACAGCACTTAGCAAGATCGCCTGTGAAACTCTCTTCTTTCCCTCCCAGTTTGTCTGCTTCTTACTCACCTACTCCCTCTGGCGTAATTCCCCAACTCAAAGAAGTAGAACTAACATTAGAGCCAGCTTTAGTTGAGTGTGCTACTGAGCAGCATCAGCAGCACAAGGAACAGAAATCAAAGACTTGGGGAGTTTTTGCCTCCACTTTCGTGACTATCTTTTTAGCCGAAATCGGAGATAAAACCCAGTTAACAACTTTGCTGATGTCGGCTCAATCTCACTCTCCTTGGATCGTATTTGCAGGTGCAGGTTCCGCACTGGTGACAACCAGTTTACTCGGCGTTTTACTGGGACAGTGGCTAGGGACTCGGATTTCGCCTAAAACTTTAGAAAAATCGGCGGGTGTGAGTTTGCTGCTGATCTCGATGATGCTGGTGTGGGAAGTGCTGCACTAACTTTTTACTAACAATTGAAAATCAGCTATATCATGAACTGGCAACTTTTAGGATTAAGCTTTATTACAGTGTTTCTTTCAGAATTGGGAGATAAGAGTCAATTAGCTGCGATCGCCCTTGGTAGCAGTTCCAAATCTCCCCGCGCCGTCTTTTTCGGTACAGCTACGGCGCTGTTGTTAGCTACCTTAATAGGGGTTGTAGTTGGGGGTGGGGCGGCGGAGGTATTACCTACTCGCTGGCTAAAAGCGATCGCAGCGATCGGATTTGCCATTATGGGCGTGCGCCTACTTTGGCCCCGCCCAGATGTAGCTGAAGAATAATGGGTAATTGCTAATGGCTAATGGCTAATGGCTAATGGCTAATTGCTAATTGGGGAGAAGGGGGGATTTACCTCCTCATCGTCCCCTGCTCCCCTGCTCCCCTGCTCCCCTGCTCCCCTGCTCCCCTGCTCCCCTGCTCCCCCTCTCCCCCTCTCTTTCCCTAGCCCCTAGCCCCTAGCCCCTAGTCCCTTCTAACCAATTTAAGCATGATGCCGATAGCACCAGCTAAGCAGCATAGCACCAGCGGCTAACTTAACTGCTTCCAACCCAAAATAACTTTGGTGCAGCAGATTCATTTGCGAAGGAACCTCTACAACAGGTTCAAACAAATTCAGATGGGCTCCTAAAGCAGTCATCTGAGGAGTCAAAGCGTAAGTATCGAGCAATGCGATCGCCAGAAGAACAAAAGATAATAAAATTGCAGTGCGACTCCCTTTGCCGAAGTCAGTTGACGAATTGCTCAAAACCATAATACCTGTCATCCCCAAAGCTGCACAAAGCAACTCAACGCGGTTAAATGCCCAAAACATCATATTCCCTGCTGTGGCAAACCCAGAGGAATTGATCGTACCAGAAACGTACAGACTAGGCATAATTACCAAATCCAAAATTAAGCTGCCGCTGAGCCAAAAAGCTAATGTAAAAATAACAATTGTTTGCCAGCGCGGTTTACTTAATTCAACTCTTGAATAAATAGCTGTCATGCGAGTTGAGCCTCCAAGCCTCTTTTTGTCTCACTTTATAGCTTAACGAAAATCTTTCTTAGGAAACATGAAGTATTTTTACAATAAGTGCTAAGTTTTATGCACAATCTTCCCATAATTCTTTAAAATATCTTAAGAAAGAGGGGAAGTTGAAGGATTTGAGGTAGGAGATTGTTTCAATTAGAAAAAACTTAAAGCTAATTTCTAGGTGATTGACGTTTTAATTTTTACAATACTATAGAAACTTATTTGATTGAGGTTGCTCGCAGTGAAAGCAGTAGTTTTATTGTCGGGAGGATTGGACTCTTCTACAGTTTTGTACCAAGCTCAAGCAGATGGGTGCGAAAGTTATACTATTTCCTTCGACTACCAGCAGCGACATCTGCGGGAGTTGGAGTCAGCGAAGGCGATCGCACTTTCCGCAGGCGTTGTCAAACATCAAGTCGTATCCTTCGATCTTAGCCTGTGGGGTGGATCGGCATTAACGGATAATAAAATTGATTTTCCGCGCGATCGCACCCTCGCTCAAATGTCCGAGAGCATCCCGATCACCTACGTCCCCGCTCGCAATACAATTTTTCTAAGTTTTGCCCTCGCCTGGGCGGAAACTCTCAATGCCGATCGCATTTACATCGGCGTTAACGCCTTAGATTATTCGGGTTATCCAGACTGCCGCCCTGATTATATCCAAGCCATGCAAGAAGTATTTCGCTTAGGAACAAAACAGGGAAGAGAAGGCAATCCTATATCTATTTTAACACCATTGATTGACCTAAAAAAGACAGAAATAATTAAATTAGGCAATCATTTAGGCGTACCTTGGGAAAAAACTTGGTCTTGTTACGCTGGTGGTGAACTTGCTTGTGGCCTTTGCGATTCCTGCCGCTTGCGCGTCGCCGCCTTTGAAGAATTGGGATTAACAGATCCCCTACCTTATGTTGAGAACTATAATACTCAAAAATAGAAAATTAAAGTCATCCGATCGGGGTGGGAGTGTTAATTGGACGGGATTGCCGATCGGGTTTCATCGGCCAGTGAGTTGGGCGCGATCGCCCACTTAGATTACTCACGATTCTAGATACTGGTTTAAATCCTCTATCAGGCGGGTGAGTTCCGCTTCTGTAGTAATGCGGATGCGATCGTCCCGCAGTGTAATCAGCACTTTGGCAGCGAAGGGACTCGGCCAAATATTGGGATTGCAGAAAATCTCAAGAAAGACATCTCCTGTATAGCGATATTCCATAGGCTTTTGGGGTGCAGCTTTACCCGCACCAGTCGATGGTTTGCTAGCAGCAGCAGCTTTCAGACTTTGCATTAAGGTGGCGATCGCACTTTCCAATTCTCGCGCAGCTTGAGGGGTGAAGCTAAAAGTGACAGAACCCTCGATTAAATTCAGCGTCAGTTGAGCAAGAGACATAGGTCAAAAAATTTAACATACTGATTTAATGCTAGAATATATAGTCAACTTTGCAAAAGTTTTCTACCAAAATTCTGCACCACAATCCCTAACAATTAAAAATATTCTCAATAAGCTCCAGAGAAACCACCAACTCAACTAGAACTTTAGTCTTTAAACCTTAAAGCTCTTAACCTATTTTTAGTACTGTTACCTTTAAACTAGAAGCCATAAGACTTAATCGTAAACTAAGGAGATGTTATGGCTGCTGACAACCGTTCTGAAGTCCGCAAGGTTTTAATCATCACCCTAGTGCTGAATTTGGTGGTATTGACCATCAAAGCTGTGGTGGGTTGGCTGACAGGTTCCCTCAGTTTAATGGCAGATGCTTTACATAGCGTTACCGATAGTGCTAACAATATTTTAGGACTGACGGTGAATCATTTTGCGGCTCCGCAACCAGACCGCGAACACCCTTATGGACACCAAAAATTCGATTCCGTAGGGGCTCTAGCGATCGCGGCTTTTCTAGTAATTGCCTGCTTTGAAATTCTCAGCACTGCATTTGAAAGACTGGTTTCTGGTGGCAAACCTGCGAAAATATCTCCCACAGAATTGTGGATGTTGCTAATTGTACTAGGGATCAATATTTTTGTTGCCTTCTACGAGCGCAAAGTTGGTCAACGCAATGGCAGCGCTATTTTAATAGCTGATGCTCAACACACCATGAGTGATGTTTGGGTAACTATTATGGTAATAGGCGGGTTGATTGGGGTGTGGCAAGGCGAGGTCTGGAATCTACCTCAATTGCAATCTCTGGATGTGATTTTAGCTTTTCCGGTAGCCTTGTTGGTATTTAAAAGCGGCTGGCAAGTTTTCAAAGAAAATTTACCTTTGCTGGTAGATGAAATGGCAATACCGCCGGAGACTATTCAGGCGATCGTTATGGAAGTGCCAGGTGTTGTCAACTGTCACTCTATCGCTTCTCGCGGTGCGATCGGTCGTCAAATATTTATTGAAATGCACTTGATTGTTGAGGCAAAAGATGTGGAGAATGCTCATTTAATTACAGAAATAGTAGAAGAGCGCTTGCAAGCAAGATTCAACCCTGCTAGAATTTTGATTCATATAGAGCCTCCTGCTTATCAATCTGAACAAATTACCTACTAAAGGTAATAGGTAATTGGTAATTTCTACAGGAATTACCCAAGATTAAATAATATTATGCCACAGTCCACAAACAACAGAAAAACACGGACAATACGAGATGATCCGTTCAATTAGCCTCAAATAGCCACGCCGCAAATAAAATTTCAGACCATATATTTACCTTGAATTCAATCCAACTTCAAAGAATTAACAGGCACTTCATCCCAAGAATCAACAGTCCGCAATCTAGCAGTCCAACCTTGTGTTTTTTGCAACTCCGTCAAATTCTTCTCAAAAGACTCGTGACACTCCTTTGCTTGAATCTCATCAACGCAAGCAATACAAGAATAAAGAAGGCCCGACGGATCGATTTGTTCATTTACCCAAATAGTCATAATTAATTTCCTCTTGTTTAACTCAATAATACAATCATTTGACCACTCCCCCCTACCCCCTCCTCTGCGAGGGGAGAGGGAAATTTCTTTCTTTCTTTCTTTCTTTCTTTCTTTCTTTCTTTCTTTCTTTCTTGCTTTCTTTCTCCGTTTCTCTGTTTCTCCCTTTCTCCGTTTTTCCCTTTCTCCCCCTTTGTAGGGAAGGGGGCTAGGGGTTAGGTGTTTCATCATCCCAATGATGATTACCGTGAGGCCAAACTCACAAGACTTTCTCCCGTAACCCGACAAATTCGCCAATCCGGTAAAACATCGGCCCCAATACCTTTGTAAAATGCGATCGCATTCTCATTCCAATCCAAAACACTCCACTCCAAACGTCCACAACCGCGTTCAACTCCCAATTTAGCCAAATAAGCAATTAAAGATTTACCAATACCTTGCCCTCGATATTCTGGCAACACAAACAAATCTTCTAAATAGATTCCTGGCTTAGTTAAAAATGTAGAATAGTTATGAAAAAATAGCGCCCAACCCACAACTTTACCCCCTATATCTGCTAAAATCACCTCAGCATAAGTGGGAGTCCCAAATAAATGAGTTTCCAATGTTGCCGCATCACCAGTAACAAGATGAGACAACTTTTCGTATTCCGCTAACGCCTTAATCAAATCAAAAAGTACAGGTACATCACTCCGCACCGCCGATCGCAAAATTACTTCAGAAGACATAGGTAGGAATGGTAATTGGTAATTGGTAATTGGTAATTGGTAATTGCTACTTGCTACTTGCTACTTGGTAATTTAGGGCTTACGCACATAGTACCGGAATGACACTTTTTTGCCTAAAAATGACACTTGCACGTCAACTGCACGTCAAAATGGCCTAATTTTGTGATGTGCAGCGCACCTATAAAAACGACTAAACCTCTTACAGTGTAAGAGGTTTAGAGATGCCAGGACCGGGACTTGAACCCGGGACACGAGGATTTTCAGTCCTCTGCTCTACCAACTGAGCTATCCCGGCGTTTTTTTCGCGCTTTACTATAATAACAGACTCTATCTAAATTTGGCAAGTAATTTTCCAAAAAATTTTGAGGGGAGGAACCTGCCAGCCTGTAATCTACAATCAAGAGTCTAAAATCTCAAATCACAATGGCTGAAAAACACGAGGACAAAGGGTACAGAAGCCTCCTTCCCCTAGCAATTATATGGCTAATAGCTGCGGCAAGCGATCGCCTCTGGTTTGCCCTAGACCGCTCCGTACCCGCTTGGGATCAGGCAGAATACCTGACAGGTACCTTGAACTACTGGCGAGTGTTACAACATCCCCAATGGCTTTCTGGCGAGTGGTGGACAAATTTTTGGCTGCTCTCATCCAAAATTCCCCCCTTAACTTACATCTTAACTGTCCCCTTTCTCAATCTCTTTGGTCTAGGGAGCGATCGCGCCACTCTCGTTCATTTACTCTTCAGCGGGATACTACTCGCTTCAGTTTATGGTTTGGGTCGCCAGTTATTTAACCACCAAGTAGGTCTGTGGGCCGCCGTACTATCCCTACTTTTCCCCGCACTTTATCGCTTTCGCCTGCAATTTTTACTCGACTATCCCCTAACTGCGGCTGTAACTTTGAGCTTTTATTGTCTAACAATGTGGAAAGCAACAGGGGAGATGGGAAGAAGGGGTGCAGGGGTGCAGGGGTGCAGGGGTGCAGGGGAACGGGGGATAATTCCTAATTTAAAATCGGCAGCTTCTTTATTGTGGGCGATCGCATTTGGGCTATCTTTTGGCTTAGCTATTTTAGTAAAGCACACCGCCGTACTCTTTCTGTTTACTCCCCTAGTTTGGCTGGGGATAGCAACAATCAGACAACACGCCTGGGTTAAATTAACTCAGCTAGTAGGTAGTTTATTACTTTCCGCAATCATTTTTGGCCCTTGGGCAAAAACCAATTGGTTGCTGATGCTAACAGCGGGAAAGCGAGCAACAATAGACTCCGCGATTGCAGAAGGAGATCCAGGTCTCAATACTTTAGATGCTTGGATTTACTATTGGAATAAACTACCAGATCAAGTTTCCTGGCCGCTGTTACTCTTTCCATTAGTAGGATTAATCCTCTATACAATTAGACATTTAAAATTACACAAAGGTATCAAAAAAAATTCTCCAATTTCCAACTTACAATCGCCCATATTTCATTCTCTGACTTGGCTAGCAGTTTTTTGGGGCGGAGCCTATTTAATTAGTTCACTCAATATTAATAAAGATGCTCGCTATGTTTTACCATACTTGCCAGTATTATCAATTTTCTTAGCATACTGTCTAACACTATGGCCGCGCCGCTGGGGTCTATTAATTCGTTTTTATACAGTAGGCTTAGCAATGATACTGATGTTTTTAAACATCTGGCCAATAGGAGGTAATTTAGGAAATGTTCTAACACAGTTTCTCAGTCCTGCTGCTCAATATCAAGCGAAATTGGGCAAAGAATGGCCCCACCAAGAAGTAATCTCAGAAATTATTCAAACAGCACCTTATTTACGCTCAACCTTGGGAGTCTTGCCCTCAACACCAGAGATAAACCAGCACAATTTAAACTACTTCGGGGCCCTAGAAAATTTCCAAGTTTACGGCCGTCAGGTAGGAACAAAATTAGAACAAGTACCTCAAGATGTGCGCTCTCTATCTTGGTTTATAACTAAAACTGGCGAACAAGGTTCAATTCGCAAACGCATTAAAAAAGCTCAAGTTGCAATTGTTTCAACTATTGATAAAAGCTTAGATTTCCAATTACAGAAAACTTGGCTATTACCAGACAATACTACCTTAAATCTTTATCATAAACGCTTGTTACCTGTCGAGATTCAGCCTTTAGCAGATCGGCGATCGCAAGTCAGATTAGAACGAGTAATTGTACCCGATCGATCTCTGCCAGGAGTACCGATTCCCGTTACTTATGAATGGTCAGGGCCTTGGGAACAATTGCAGTCTGGTTTAGTGCTGATTACCTGGAAAAATCAACAATCTAATAGCACAAATTATTCAATACCTATATCAAAGTTTATACACGATCACGCTATAGGCAGTGGAGAGTTACATCGCGGCTTTTTAAAGCCGGAGCAATTTGCTATTGGGTTTAAAGTAATTGAAAGAATGGCAATGTTTTCTCCTCTTAATATTGAGTCTGGAACTTATCAGCTAGAAGCTACCTATATTAATCGAGAAACTGGCAATGCTTATTCTATAAATGTACCAAATGCTAGTATTATAATTGAGCGAAAAAGCACAGAAAATAGTTCTCCAAGCAATTCCCAGACTCAGTTATCAGGAGTAAAAGATTCCAAGAATCTTGAGATATTATCTACGAAACCTACTCAAAAATCCCTTGCTAATTCGACCGTACCTGAATTAGATTTCGTGACTCAGCTAAGGATGATGGCGGTTAATTTACCCCAAGGAATAAAAGGATTAGAACCAGTTTTTGAGCAGATTGGGCGGATTAATCAGTACGATCCAATTCAGGATTACACCATTCAGGCAGAACAGGCATTAGAATATAGAATGAAGCTAGAACCCGATAATGTAGAATGGGCTTATGCAGTGGCATTTTCTAGAGTATTACAGCAAAAAGTAGATGGGGCGATCGCAGCTTTGGAACGAGTAACCCAGTTGGACTCTAAAAACCCCAATGCTTATGGTTATCTCGCATTTGTTCATATCTACAATTGGCAGCCTAAAGCGGCTCAAGCTGCTTTAAAAGCTGCTTTAGTTCTCAACCCGAATCAACCAGAAATTCAAGTTCTAAATGGTGTAGCAGCGCTGATGCAAGGTAATTTAATACAAGCTTGGCACGATTTACAAGCTATTAAAAAACTAAAAGTGTAAAAGTTAACCTTGAATATTAAATACAACAAATAAGGAGAGAAGAGGAAAATTTTTCAGCCATTAGCCATTACCAATTACCAATTACCATGACCGACTTAAGAATTGTATCCTTAATTCCTAGTGCAACAGAAATTTTACAAATATTAGGATTAACTGGTTCTATTGTAGGCCGTTCCCATGAATGCGACTATCCCCCAGAAATCCAACAGCTACCAATTTGTACCCAACCTAAATTTAATCCCGAAGGTACTAGCGGGGAAATTCACAACCGCGTGACAGAATTATTGGAAAATGCTCTCAGCGTCTATAAAGTAGAAATAGAAACTCTAGAACAATTGCAGCCTACTCATATTCTCACACAAGCTCAGTGTGAAGTTTGTGCCTGTTCCTTAGTAGAAGTAGAACAAGCAGTTAGTACGCTGGTAAATAGCAAACCTGAAATTATTTCTTTGCAGCCTAATTTACTCGCAGAAGTTTGGACAGATATTCAGCGAGTTGCTGATATCATAGGCGTTGATGGAAAAAGTGCAATTGAACAATTAAAATCCCGCGTTGACGCTATTACTTCTACCTTTTCCCAGCAGGTTAATAGCAATATTCCCACAGTGGCTTGTATTGAGTGGATTGAACCATTAATGGCCGCTGGTAATTGGATTCCCGAATTAGTGACAATGGCTGGAGGGAATTCTTTATTTGGGATTGTAGGTCAACATTCACCTTGGTTGCAATGGGAATCTCTGGTTAAGGCTAATCCAGATGTGATTATTTTCATGCCTTGCGGCTTTGATTTAAACCGCACTCGGATAGAAGCAATGGAAATGCTTAAATACACAGAATGGGAAACTTTGCAAGCTGTTCAAACTGGAAAAGTTTACATCACTGATGGTAATTCTTACTTTAACCGTCCAGGGCCAAGACTGGTAGATTCTTTGGAAATTTTAGCAGAAATACTGCATCCTGAAATTTTTAATTTCGGCTACCAAGGATGGGAACATTTAGAAATTAAACATTAAAAAGCAAAAGTTAAAAAACAAGTAAATTTTGGGGTTTTTAGCCTTTCAATATTCCACAATCTCCCATTTTCATAGGAATCAAGGCCTTTGGATAATATCCACCGAATTATCCCCTTCTGGGCCGAGTTTTTGATATTCTTCTATGGCTTTTTTCTCAAGTTCTTCTTCAGATTCAGATGTTGTCACCTGCCGATCTTCCTCATCAGTCGGCGGTTTACTTTTCTCTGTTTTGTCTTTGTTGGGAAGCACGATATATTTCCTAAAACCTGCAAGTTAGATGGGGAGATCGTATCTATTTTAGGACTTACGCACGATTCATGTAACGCCGTCAAGATGGCAGTGTTAAAGATATTTTGCGTAAGTCCTCTATTTCTAGAATTAGGGCGATCGCCAAAAATTACATCTTCCTACCGGACGAACCTGGAAAAAATTTATTTCACCCAGCCGCCAAATACGGCTAATCCATAATATTTCCAAGGCACTGCCACCGGATCGAATCCTGCTTTTATCAACATCTCTAAATGTACCGACAATGTAGCCAACCGATCGGGATTAGAATAACCATGAGGGATACTATTTCCAATCCGAGCGCGAATTTCTGTTAGCGTTGTGAGCTGTTGAACAGCCCAATCTTCCCGCACAGCTTGATAAATATCTGCCGCGATCGCAGATTCTGCAAGAATCGGGTCAGCATTCCAAAAACAGCCACCAGAAATTAAACTTTCGCGAATACGGTAGAATAACTTAGACTTCATCTCATCCTGGAGATGGTGAATTGCCAGAGATGAAACACAGGCATTAAATTTATTGTCAAGTGTCATTTTTAAGTAAGAGGAGAGATCGCAATAATTATTTGCCCACTCGCCAAAATCTAACTCTATCCCCACCCATCTATCTGCAAAACCTGCTGCTTCAATTTTAGCCTTAGCAAACCGAAGCATACGCGGCGAGTAATCTACAGCAATTATCTGAGTATAGGGGTAGCAGCGAAGCAATTTTAAACTCAGTTCCCCTGTACCACAGCCTAATTCTAAAATCCGCTGATTAGTATTAGCGATACAGCGAACTAACACATCCAGCATTTCATCGTACCGAGGCAAAAGTTGCCGCATTCCCTTGTCAAAATCAGCAGTATTCGCAAAAACTTCTCCGGGAAATATAGAGTTGTCTGTAGAGAGGGAATTAATATCAGAACTCACGATTGCTTCCAAAATAGACTATCGGTATTCTAGCTGAGGAAGGCAAAATTCGAGCGCCACACTGCTAACAGCCGAGTTAAGAGTTACAATTGTGCCTAGTTTCACGGAAAAGCTAAAAATATTGGGAAAGTAAGAGAAAGATCGACTCTTTTAGTTGGGGATATCATGCGCCAGTTAACTTCTCAAACCTGGAACGCCTTTAAAACCCTGTTCTACAGGCAAATTATCCTTGGTCTGACAATTTTGTTCTCAGTAGGCGTGGGGGTAGCAATGGCGAATATGTCGAGTCTGTCGTCGAACCTGATTAAATCCCAAGCACTCCAAAATGCCTCCCTCTATGCTGAGGCGATTAAAGAATCCCGTACTCTTTACAGTTCTGATGTCGTCAGCCGTCTCGCAGGTCGTGAGGGAATTACCGTCACCCACGATTATACTTTGAAAAAAGGAGCAATTCCCGTACCCGTAACTTTCCTGATTGAACTAGGCAAGCAGTTGGGTGAAAACCATCCAGAAATGTCAGTCCGCCTCTATAGCGACTATCCTTTTCCCTCACGCCGAAAACAAGGGGGCCCGAAAGATGATTTTGAGCGAGAGGCACTTAATTATTTAAAAGAACATCCGAAGGAGCAATTTTTTCGCCTTGAGGAATTTCGGGGGAAACCATCATTTCGATATGCAGAAGCAGACCTAATGAAGCCTAGCTGCGTTACTTGTCATAACACTCATCCAGAGAGCCCAAAAACTGACTGGAAGGTGGGGGATGTACGGGGGATTTTAGAGATTACTCAACCTCTCGATCGACCCACTAACCAAACTCGTGCTGGTCTTCGCACCCTGTTTTTAATATTAGCAGGAATTTCCTTTTTAGGCATAACTGGATTAACTTTAGCTGTTCGTAGATTGCGTCAAGATGCCAAGGAGTTAGAGAGGCGCGTTAGGGAACGCACAGCTCAATTACAGCAGGCTAATGAAGAGGTGGTTAAGGAACAAGAAAAATCTGACCGCTTGTTGCTTAGTATCTTACCAGAACCGATTGCGACTAAGTTGAAAAATGGTCAAAGCAGCATTGCCGATGGGTTTGCAGAAGTAACAATTCTATTTGCTGATATAGTAGGATTTACCAAGCTTTCCCAGCAGGTATCTCCTGAAGAGTTGGTTAAGTTGCTAAACGAAATTTTTTCAGCATTTGACCAGCTAACTGGACGGCACGGATTGGAGAAAATTAAGACGATTGGAGATGCTTACATGGTAGTCGGCGGTCTCCCCGAACCCCGCAACGATCACGCTGAAAGTATTGCAGAAATAGCCTTAGATATGCAGCAAGAAGTGGCGCACTTTAATGCTAAGTATAATATGGAAATTAATATTCGGATTGGGATTAATACTGGAGCTGCGATCGCGGGAGTTATTGGTACTAAGAAATTCATTTATGACCTGTGGGGTGATGCTGTAAATACTGCTTCCCGCATGGAATCTCACGGAATTCCAGGGGCAATCCAAGTAACAGAATCAACCTACAATCTTTTGAAACATAAATATCAGTTAGAACCGCGAGGAAATATCAATGTAAAAGGGAAGGGAGAGATGGTTACTTATCTGCTGACTGGCAGATTACTTTGCGATGTACTGGTTTGAGTCAATTTTATGAAGCCTCGGATTTTAACTCTATTAGGTTCCTTCAAAGCCCGCTTGTCTCTGCGAGTAACTTTCTGGGTATTTGTTAGCCTGATTATTATTGAACTTATTATTCTGGTTCCCTCTTATTTCCGCCGAGAAGATGAGCTTTTGTTACAACTAGAGCAAGTTTCTAATGCAAGTATTAACTCCCTAGTGGTCTTGACAAAAACAGATATGTCCGATCGCGATCTTTTTCGGACAAAAGTTAAAAATATTATCACTAATTCTAACATAATTTCAGGAATAGCAATTTATAAGGTTAACGGTGAACCGATCGATACATTAGGCGAAGCACCAGAAATTTCTTTTTCAGAACTCAAAAATGCTAAAATTTTACGCAGGCGCAGCCGAGATGGTTTTAGATATGATGTTGCTTGGACAAATCTCCATTTGGGAGGAAACTATATCTTGATCGTCCGTCACGATGCTACCTCAGTTCAACAGGAATTATACGCATTTACTCTCCGAATTGCTGGTTTGGTTTTGATTATATCTATTTTTGTTACTTCTGGCACAATGGTTGTATTAGGGATTACAGTAATTGCGCCGATACTGAGACTTAGAGATGACTTAATTGCTGCGGGAGATGCCTTAAGCAAAAATGAGAGCAAACCTGACTTTTACTCTTTATCCGTCAAGCGTAAAGATGAACTAGGGGAGGTGATGGAAGCATTTAACCAGATGTTTAATAGAGTATATCAAGAAATTAATCAGCGAAAAAAAGCCGAAGAAATATTACGTTCTGAGCAAGAAAAGTCAGAACGTTTATTGCTAAATATATTGCCAGAGCCGATTGCTGAACGGTTGAAGCAAGGACAAAGTAATATTGCTGATGGGTTTGCAGACGTGACGATTCTTTTTGCTGATATTGTTGGATTTACGGAAATATCATCGCGAGTTTCTCCTCAAGAATTGGTGGATTTGCTGAACAAGATATTTTCAGCGTTTGATGAGTTGAGTGAAAAGTATTGTTTGGAAAAAATTAAGACGATAGGCGATAATTATATGGTAGCTGCTGGTCTACCAGTGCCACACCCAGACCACGCAGAAGCGATTGCTGAGATGGCTCTTGATATGCAGCAGGAAATAGTAAGATTTAGCATTGAATGTGGCAAACCACTAAATATCCGAATAGGGATTAATTCTGGCCCTGTTGTTGCTGGTGTAATTGGTACTAAAAAGTTTATTTACGATCTATGGGGAGATGCAGTAAATACTGCTTCTCGCATGGAATCCCAGGGAATTCCCGGTAAAATTCAAGTCAGTGCTTCAACTTATTATTTGTTGCAAAATAAATATTTATTTGAAGAGCGTGGTATAATTCAGGTGAAAGGTAAGGGCGAAATGACTACTTATTTGCTTACTGGTAGAAAAGTGTAGTGGTGGAGGAATAGTGGAAGAACGCGAGATAGTTACTATCGCAGAGTACCAGCTAACGGCTATATCTTTCCGCGATGGGACTTGGAACCATGATGTATCCCAAAATCGGAATGCTTTGGTGGCCGCCATGCCCCGAAATCCTGGTAAAATTCTGGATGTAGGCTGCGGGCCAGGACGCGATTTAGTGTGGTTTAAAAGTCAAGGAAATATGGCATTTGGTTTGGATGCTACGCCTGCTTTTGTGGAGATGGCAAAAGAGTTATCTGGTTGCGAAGTTTGGCAACAATCTTTTTTTAATCTTGATTTGCCTCTGGCAACTTTTGATGGTATTTTTGCTAATGCTTCTCTCATTCATGTCCCTCGCAATCTCATGGTAAAGGTGTTAAAGGATTTTCACAAATCTTTAGTTCCTGCGGGTGTAATTGTGATGTCTATGTGTCGGGGAAGTTGGGATGGTTACGATGTGCGACCGTCTGGTAAGCGCTATACTGTAGCGTGGGAATATGAAACTTTGGCTCCCTGTTTAGAGCAAGCAGAATTTGATATTATTAAGCATTATTATCGTCCCCCTGGTTTGCCTTGTGCAGATCAGTCTTGGGTGGTGATAGTGGCTAGGAAAAGATAGGAAGAAGGAAGAAGGAAGAAGGAAGAAGGAGGAAGGCTTTAGTTATCTATAGCAATCCTAAATCATTTGTGAATTTCTTACTCCCTCCCCTTAGCAAGGGGAGGGTTGGGGTGGGGTAAAAAATTTACGATTCATTTAGGATTTCTATATCGTTTGATGGTTTGACTTTGATACTCTAATTGTGGCAGAATGTCTTAAGTTTGAAGATTAAAAGGATTAACGATCGTGTCTAAATCTTACGTTTTTTTAGCGGGTGCGAGTCGAGGAGTTGGGCGAGAAATTGCTAAATATCTGACCTCGAAACAGATAAATGTGAAAGCAATTTTGCGTTCATCTGATAGTCGCAATGAATTAGAGGCGATGGGTATTAAAGTAGCAATTGGCGATGCTTTAGATGCTGTCGCTGTCGAAGCAGCGATGAGTAACGGCGAGTCTATTTCTACTGTAATTAGTACGATTGGTGGTTTGCCAAAAGATGGGGAAAGGGCGGATTATTTGGGTAATAAGAATTTAATTGATGCGGCGGTAAAAGCGGGAGTGCAAAAGTTTATTTTAGTTTCTTCTATTGGTAGTGGCAATAGTGTGGTAGCTTTATCGCCTCAAGCTTTGGAAACTTTAGGGCCTGTTTTGGTGGAGAAAGAAAAGGCAGAAAAGCATCTGATTGCAAGTGGATTGATTTATACTATTATTCGTCCAGGGGGATTGAAGTCTGAACCTGCTACGGGTAATGGGGTTTTGACTGAGGATTATCAAATTTCTGGGATGATCCACCGTGCAGATGTGGCACAATTAGTTGGTCAGTGTGTTGTTAGCGATCGCACCAATAATAAGGTATTCTCAGCAGTAGATCGGAATCAGCTTTTTGTCAATCAAACTATTGATGAGTTTAGTTTGAGTTGAAGGGTTCGATCCAATGGCGTTGGATGGTAAAATCTAGAACAATGGCAGCGATCGCAAACATCAGCATACTTTCCAACGCCAGCGCAGCATAAAACCCGATATTTTTGGCAAGTAAGATGCTAGTATGACCCGATAATTCTACATCTACCTGGGCTAATCCCCGCACCAGTCCGAAGGCTAATACTACACCAGCTTTGAGTTGCGGGTTAGTGTCGCGGCGGATGGCGTAGCGGTAGGTGACACCGAAGAGAAAACCGGAAATAGAGGCGATCGCACATCTTACTACTAAGTTTAAGTCAATCGCTGTGGTTTGCAGTCTCGTTAGGGCTTCCCAGTTTGGTAGTATGATATTGTTCGCGATCGCCACAAGGACAAAGGCTAACAGTAGCGACAACGCCGCTAGAGTACCTGCTTTCAGAGATTCTAACCGTTCTGCGGTGCTAAAGTTTGAGGAATCATTCACAATGGGCTAATGCTGTAGATGGCTCAAAGTGAAATATAATCTAGAATTGAAGTCATTTTGTACCTTTTTTAAAGCACTGCTATGGATATTCTTTCACTAGGTTGGGTTGGACTTACCGTTGTATTCACGTTCTCGATTTCGATGGTAGTTTGGGGACGCAACGGTTTCTAGATTGCAAATTATACCAAATCCGGTTTTATTGCTTTCCTTTTTTTGAGTCCGCATTAGCGGACTTTGTTTGTCAAGATGCGATTTCCCATCGCCAAGAAAAGATAGTTTTATCATCGGATTTGGTATTACTTGATGAGGCAAGCATTTTGCTTGTCTTCTGTTTTATTATTCCATAATTTTACTTAAAAATATCCGTAACGCCGCCATCTTGGCGGTGACTTTACCGCCAAGATGGCGGCGTTACGCAAAGTGTACCCCAATTAGCAATTAGCAATTATAAAACAACCCTAATTTACCCGTTCCGCTAATTCTAACCAACGTTCAGTACCAATCTCAATCGCGTGGGTTAATTCGGCTAAACGATCGGAAAGTTTTTGTACCTCAGTGAAACCACCAGGAGGATTTTGATAAAGTACCTTTTCAATTTCTGCTTTTTCCGCTTCCATTTGGGGAATTTCAATCTCTAGTTTCTCATATTCACGCTTTTCTTTAAAGGAAAGCTTGCCAGTTTTAGCCGTTGTTATAGATGCAGAAACCGCTGTTCCTGATTTCTGCTTTGAGTCCTTAACTTGAGATGCTAAAAGTTTAGCTTCAGTTTCTTCCTCCTGCTTTTTATAATCTAAATAGATTGAATAATTGCCGGGATATAAGCGCAGAGTCCCCCCCGGTTCAAAAGCGAAAACCATATCAATTGTGCGGTCAAGAAAATAGCGATCGTGGGATACTACAATTACACAACCATTAAAATCTTCGAGATAGTCTTCTAGTACCGCCAAAGTTTGCACATCTAAATCATTTGTTGGTTCATCTAAAATTAACAAATTCGGCGCACTCATCAACACCCGTAACAAAAATAACCGCCGCCTTTCACCGCCAGATAGTTTATGAATCGGCGCATATTGTTGATTAGGTTCAAACAAAAATCGCTCTAACATTTGCGAAGCAGTAATAATACTACCATCTGCGGTTGTCACTAATTCTGCTACACTTTTCAGATATTCAATTACTCGTTGATCTTCATTCATCAGTAGATCGTCTGAGTGCTGATCGAAATACCCAATATGGATAGTAGAACCAATTTCTACCTTACCCGAATCTGGCTTTACCCGTCCGGTAATAATGTCCATCAGAGTAGATTTTCCAGCACCATTACTACCAATAATGCCGATGCGATCTTCTGGAGTAAAATTGTAGGTAAAGTCTTTAATTAAGGTGCGATCGTTGTAGCCTTTACAGATATTTGTAAGCTCAACAACTTTCTTACCAATGCGACGACCAGCAGTAGAAATATCAACCTTTCCCTGAGCTTTTTTGAACTCCTGTTCTTGCATTTCCCGAATGCGATCTATCCGGGCTTTTTGCTTGGTACTTCGAGCTTTCGGCCCTTTTTTTAACCATTCCAATTCTCGCCGTAATACGCCTTTATACTTACGCTGCGTACTACTTGCTGATTCTTCAGCGGCAGCTTTTTTTTCTAAGTAGTAAGCATAGTTACCAGAGTAAGCATAAAGATCTCCGCGATCTATTTCTAAAATCCGATTAGTTACGCGATCCAAAAAGTAGCGATCGTGGGTGATCAGTAATAATGCACCTCGGTAACGATTTAAATAGTTTTGCAACCACTCAACAGAGAGTGCATCGAGGTGATTAGTAGGTTCATCCATTAGTAATACATCGGGTTCTGACAACAAAGCCGTTGCGAGGGCAATTCGCTTGCGATAGCCGCCAGACAGGTCGCTAATTTTGGCTTCAAAATCATCAATTCCTAATTTACTCAGAATGAGTTTAGCATTAGTTTCTAGTTCTAAAGCGCCGAGTTCTTCCATACGTTGAAAAACGATGGAAAGCCGCGCCATAAGTTTTTCTGTATCCCCATGTCCATGAGTTAATTTATCAGAAATTTCCTCATATTCGCGGACAGCAGCCATTTTTTCGCCACTGTCGGCAAAGATTTGTTCTAATACAGTATGATTTTCATCTAAATCTGGCTGTTGAGGTAAGTAAGCTATTTTTGCACCGGAATTAACCCAGACTTCGCCGCTATCAATGGGTTCTAATCCAGCTATCATTTTGAGCAATGTGGATTTACCTGAGCCGTTTGTGCCAATCAGGCCGACTTTATCGCCTTCATCTAGGCTAAAGGAGGCATCTTTTAAGATTTCTTTGATGCCAAAGTCTTTGTTGAGCGAGCGGAGCGTAAAGAGTGTCATAAGTCCAGGGAATCTATCTGTTGTCTAGTTTAACGCTATTTTGGTTGCGAGAGTGCGACTAGGGAGTGAGACTTGACATATCAAGACTTTTTGCGGTAATTTAGAGTGATAATGGTTCTTGATACTAGAATTTTAATCTAAATTAATACCGAAACAATTATGTTACTTGTTCCCACTGCCGAGCCAATTCCCCTTATAACTGACGAAAATGGTGCTGTCCGCATTAGCAAAACTCGCGTCACCTTAGATACGGCGATCGCAGCTTTTCTTGAAGGAGCTTCAGCAGAAGAAATTAAGGATCAATACCCATCACTTCAATTGTCCGATATTTATTCTGTAATTGGCTATTACTTACGACATCAAACAGAAGTTGATGCCTATCTTCTAATGCGTCAACAACGTGCTGCGGAAATTAGACAGGAAGCAGAAAAGCGTTTTAACCCTATTGGAGTACGCGAGCGCTTATTAGCAAGACGCAATATAAGTTAGTAACCTAATATGTTGAAATTCTTGGCTGACGAAAACTTCAATAATTAGTTGAAATCAGCGGAGAATTATGCTAGCATAATTTTGTCAGTAATTATTGAGAAACTTACTTATGGACAGCGCATTTCAAGCAGTAGGATTAGCTTTGGGTATATTCGATCGCATGGTTGAAAAGTCAGCTCGTAAACAACAATATAAGCATGAGCAAAAAATGAAAGAGTTAGAAATGATCTCTAATTCAAATTTGCGAGATCGGTACGTTTATGAAATGTTGCTAGATAAATTCTTGGTTCCCATAGATGAAGCACAAAATAGAATACAAGATACAGCAAAACACGCTCAATATATGGCGGAAATTTTAGGATACTACTATCGAGATCATCGGCTATCTCAAGAAGAAGCGAAGATTATTTGTAGTGAGTTGCGTACTATGGCGGTGAAAATTACGAAGGCAGAATCTTTATATGAACTCAAAATAGTTTATGAAGCAATTACTGATTTTGTAGATATTACCGCCAAGTTTCAGCATAAAGAGCGAAAATATTCAATTGGTCGAGGGCTACGTAAAAACATCTTAGATCCTTTGAATACTTGTATTGGTAAATATCAGAATTTTCAAAGACGAATTGAATGTTACAATATTTGGGGAACTGTTGGAAAACCCAGCCTGGAAAGTAATGAGGAGATTTTATCAAAACTGAATGAGGTATACTCTCAAGAATCTTCAAATTTAGATCCAGTTATGGCAACAATGCAATTTATGTCTTTGCCACAGGAAAAGGATTAAACTTATGACCATCAGCGAACTACTACCCTTATTAAGTAAACTAAACCGTGCTGAAAAATTACACATTGTACAATGTCTAGTATCAGAATTAGCACAAGAAGAATCCGACTTACTCAGACAGGGAATGTCCTATCCTGTGTCTTCACCCTACGATGCTTTTGAGGCAGCAAATATTATGCTAAAAGTGCTGGCCACAGAAAATAGCAACCATGCCTAACACCCAAACCTACCCATTCACTAGCTTTGATACTTCACTTGGAGAAGCGGGATTTAGACCCTATCTCCCAATTACTCTTACCTATAAAAATCAAGCAATCACCACTACGGGTTTACTCGATACTGGAGCAACTGTTAATGTGTTACCCTACCAATTAGGGCTTGATCTTGGGGCTATTTGGGAAGAGTTAACAACCTCATTACAATTAACAGGAAACCTAGCTCTGTTTGAAGCTCGCGTACTCGTCTTATCAGCAAAATCTGCTAATTTTGCTCCCGTAAAACTGGTATTTGCTTGGACTCAGGCAACTAATGTCCCCCTAATCTTGGGACAGGTAAACTTCTTTATGGAGTTTGATATTTGCTTATACAGATCGCGACTTTCTTTCGAGATTAGCCCCAAAAATACAGCAGAATAAATTCTTGTAAAAAGAGCGATCGCTCTTTTTATTATAAAATTGCCCCATCCCCTTAAAATCATCAGGAGTCATCAACATGGCCGCAAAGAAAATCTTAATGCTAGTCGGCGACTACGTAGAAGACTACGAAGTTATGGTTCCATTCCAAGCACTACAAATGGTCGGCCACGCAGTCCATGCAGTTTGCCCCGGCAAAAGTGCAGGTCAAACTATTCGCACCGCCATCCACGACTTTGAAGGCGACCAAACTTATAGCGAAAAACCCGGTCACAACTTCACATTAAACGCCAATTTTGATGACATCAATGCCTCTGACTACGATGCTTTAATTATACCCGGAGGTCGCGCCCCCGAATATATCCGCCTTAATGATAAAGTGCTGCAAATTACCCGCTACTTTGCTAATAATAACAAGCCGATCGCATCCATCTGTCACGGATTACAAGTCTTAGCCGCCGCCGGCGTTCTCGAAGGCAAACGCTGCACAGCTTACCCCGCTTGCAGCCCCGATGTCCTCCGGGCCGGAGGCAAATATACCGAAGTTCCCGTCACCGATGCCGTAGTCGATGGCAATCTCGTCACCGCCCCCGCCTGGCCCGCCCATCCTAGCTGGTTGGCTGAATTTCTCAAGGTTTTAGGAACTCGGATAGAACACCCGGAAATGGTAGCCGCCTGAGTTTAAATAGCTTGGCGTAGCCTCTGCAACCATCGCTATTCCTACTGCGATGTTAAAAGTTCACCACTCCGCCTGGATTATCAAACCCAGGCGGTTTCGCTGCCAAATTCTCACGCTTGCTATACCATGAATTGTCTCTAGATTGTGATAGAGCTAACAATAATTTAAAAATCTTTAAATTATAATATAGGCATAGAACCACTCATCTAATCTCAGGAGAACTTCGCATGAGTCTGATCAAGCAGGTTGAAATCCGAGTTTTAGAATCAATCAAATCGGGAATGGCTGAGTTTTACACACCCCAATCCAGCCACGAAACGATGTTAGTCCAAATTCCCCCCCATGCACGCGACGATTTATTCGTTCACCACTTCCAAACTGACCAACTCCTTGTCGTGCGCGGTAACTTTGTGTTAGTCGTATTACAGAACCGGAAATATCGCTACATTCCTTTGAGCGATCGCATCCCCGCACTTGTCACAATTCCCCCCGGAGTTCCTCACGGAGCCTTAAGCTTTACCAGCGAACCCTGTTTACTTGTAAACGCAGTTTTACGTCACGGAAAAGCAGACGAGCGCGATTATCGCCCCATGAAACCCCCATTTCCCTACGACTTAGCCGCAGCTCAAGCCATGTTTGACCATTCAATTACCCGTGCAGCATAACATGGCAATCTTAACAATCAAAGTTAAACCTAACTCTAAACAACAAAACATTCAGCAAGAACCTGACGGGAGTTTCAAGATATCTCTGAAATCTCCTCCCATTGATGGCAAAGCCAATGAAGAATTAATCAAATTACTGGCGAAAAAATTTGGCATACCCAAATCTCAAATCACCATCAAATCAGGTTTGTCATCTAAAAACAAACTTGTCGAACTACCTCTTGCCCTTTCGGAATAGTCGCCAATCGGAGCATATCTATCTAAAGGGGGAGGATAACAAAGTTTGTTAACTCTTACGATAGGTTATAGAAAGTATAAGGTACCCGTCATGAGTATTGAAAATAGAGCTGAGGCAATTGCCAAAAATATCGAAGGCAAAATACAGGAAGCCGTTAGCGATGTTACGGGAAGCCAAAGAGATAAATTAGAAGGTCAAGCCAAGCAGGATGAAGCAGCAGTAATACACCTGAAAGAAGACCTTAAAGATAAAGCCAAAGAAATTGTTGATAGAGCCTAGAGCTTTGATTAAAGTAATCAATAGTTGCTAGAAATGTTTTATCTAGTAGAGATAGTCAGAACGAAGTAGTTGCAGTAACAGGTGAGGATATCCGCAATAAAATCACTGCACAATTGCTTTTTCATCACTAGCTGCAATTGATTTTCTTACTAGATAAGAATCTTACTTGACAACTGTTCTAGACTCTTATCCCCCAAGTTTCCTGCCTACTCAATCCAGCAAACACAAGAGTTTGCTGGACTTTTTTTATTCGGGCTTAAATTAACAACATTAGGACTTACGCTCAGGGTTCCAGAAACCGGGTTTTTGAGAGAATCTTTGGGTGAGGGCGAAGTATTTTCGTCAAAAAACCCGGTTTCTTTGGATTGGGTGCGTAAGTCCTGAACATCCTAATCGAAATTCACAGTTAACAGTTAACCGTTAACCGTTAACCAACTTGAGAATCTGAGCCGTAACCGCCAAACTTTCCTCATAAAGCATATCCCGGCCCCAGCGCTGTAAATGCTGAGAAAGTAACTGCTCCGTCTGCTGGTCAAATAATGGCGTGACCTGATTAATCCGGCCAGTTTGAGCTCCACCGTGAGACTCCATCCGCATACAGCCCCCCGTTTCCGAGCAAAGCACCGTACCGCAGTCAGCCTTCTCATTCGTAGAATTCAAACGCAGAGCAATTAAATCACCCTGAACGTCACCCGTATCAGCAGTAGGAATAGCAGCCAATTCCGCCTCTATCTGCCGACCTTGGGGGCCTGCGAATTGAACCCGCTTAATTTGGTAGTCGCCATCCTCCTGTTGAGAAGAAAGCGGATGCCACTGCAAGCGAGAAGCCAACCAGCCCAAAAACATTAGCGCTTGACTAGAATTTCCCTTTTCATAATCAATCGTCACCCGGTCAATTTCCCCAATTGCCGCACGGCGTTCCGGTGGGTCATAAGCCTCAGCAGTCAACTCCTGCCACGGAGCCAGCCTACGCCAATTGAGGTCAGCAATGGGAATCCCCTGGTCTTTGAGGTTTTGCATTTCCAGTAATTCTGTTTCCGGTTGAGCAAAGCAACTAGAATCTACAATCACCGAACTGCTAGCAGCAGCTAGCCGCTGGAACAAAGCAAGATCCGCATCGGGTGTCGCCTTCCACCAGAGAAACTTCGGCAAATCCTCAATCATCAGAGCCGAAACAATGCCGCTTACCCGTTCTAAAGCCGCCTCAGCTCCCCGGAGCGTAATATATTCGCAGCAGATTAACGTACTGCTACTGCGCTTGTGAACGGGACAGTAAGCCGAAACTTGAGCAGTTACGCCCCGATCTTCCCCCGCAGTCGGACACAAGGCAATAATCCGACAGGGATTAGCAGATGCGATCGCATCTGCTATACCTGTCCCGCTAGCATTTAAGCTACTACTAGCAGCCACAGACCCATCTTCAAGACCGCCATTCAAGCTTTTCTTAGTAAAATCTTCCCGCAGTCTCTCCAGCAATTCTGCATTAGTTTTACCAGTTCTCGGCATTCCATAAGCCTTTTGCGCCGCCCTCACTCCCGCCGCAGTTAAGGGGCCACTAATGCCGTCAATCGGGCCTAAGTAAAATCCCAAAGCAGCTAATAACTGCTGAGTTTCTTCGGGTTCATAAACCACAAAAGTAAAGGTTGTTGCCCTAGTAGCAACCGGAAAATCCCCATTATCTCCAGTTTCTCTGTAGCTTTCCCAAATCTGGCTGAGTTCTGCCTCTATCTGATCGATAGAAACATCTTTAGGCGCTTGCAGTGAAACAATTGGAGGAGCCTTAATCGGTGTCATTGTCATAGGTTTTCTTCCTTGTTAGTGGTTAGTGGTTAGTTGTTAGTTGTTAGTCGTTGGTTGTTAGTTGTTAACTGTTAACAACTAACTTCTTCCTTCTTCCTTCTTCCTTCTTCCTTCTTCCTTCTTCCTTCTTCCTTCGTTAGACTCTGCGCCACCTGCGGCCATCTCTATTAATTAGCTGTTCTGCTTCCGCCGGCTCCCAAGTACCCGCCTCGTATTGGGGAACGAGAGATGGGTCAGTGGGAGTCTCCCAAGCCGTAAGTGCCGGCGTGACCAAACGCCACGCTTCCTCTACTTCATCAGCACGGGTGAACAAAGTTTGGTCTCCCAGCATACAATCCACCAACAATCTGTCGTAAGCGTCGGAAGAAGTGACTCCAAAGGAAGAACCGTAGCTAAAATCCATATCCACTGTGCGCGTCCGCAAATCTGGCCCGGGCCTTTTACCCTCAAAGCGTAGCGAAATTCCCTCATTGGGGTAAACCCGCATTGTTAGGACGTTGGGACTAGCTTGCTGCGCCGCCGACTGAAAAATCAGCAGGGGTACTTCCCGAAACTGGATGGCAATTTCGCTGATTTTCTTCGGCAATCGCTTCCCAGTTCGTAGATAGAAAGGAACGCCTTGCCATCTCCAGTTATCCACCATAAACTTCATCGCCACGTAGGTAGGCGTTCCCGAATTGGGATCTACCCCTGGTTCCTCCCGATAACCGGGGACAGGTTTGCCCTTCATCCAGCCAGCAGAATATTGACCGCGAACTGCTGAAAACTCTAGGTTATTCACATCAGCTAAGCGGCTGGCTTGAAGCACCTTTAGCTTTTCGGTGCGGATACTATCAGCGTCTAGGGAATTTGGTGGTTCCATCGCTGTGAGACAGAAAATTTGCATTAAGTGGTTTTGCAACATATCTCGCAAAGCGCCCGCCGATTCGTAGTAACCGGCTCTGTCTTCTACGCCTACAGTTTCGGCTACTGTAATTTGTACGTGGTCAACATAATGGCGGTTCCACAGGGGCTCGAAAATAGCATTAGCAAACCGGAAAACCATTAAGTTCTGAACTGTTTCTTTACCTAAGTAGTGGTCGATCCGATAAACTTGCTGTTCGGTGCAAACATTCTGCACTACTCGGTTGAGAGCTTTGGCAGAACTTAAATCGCGACCAAAGGGTTTTTCGATCACTAGACGCTGCTTACTGGGGTCGCTTAACATTCCCGCCGATCCCAGTTGTCTAATTGCTTCTGGGAAGAAGTTGGGAGAAACGGAGAGGTAGAAGACGCGATTGCCCCGCGTCCTTCTCTTTTCGTCGATTTCAGCTAGGAAAACTTTTAATTTTTCATAACTTTCGGGGTTATCAATGTCGCCGGGGAAGTAGTACAAGCCTTGAGCGAAGTCTTTCCAGAAGTCTTCAGGGCCGATCCCCTCGCCAAATTCTTCAATACCTTGTCGCATTTGTTCGCGGAAGTAGTCGTGACTCCAAGGACGGCGAGCGACACCTACGACTGTAATTTCTGGGGGCATTCGGCGATCGCGTTTCATTTGATAGATCGCCGGTACCAGTTTGCGCTGCGTCAAGTCTCCAGAAGCTCCGAAGATTACCAGAATTTGGGGATCGGGCATCCGTTCTTGGCGTAGGCCTACCCGTAGGGGATTTTCTAATAGCGTTACCATCTACTTTTTTGCTCCTTCAAAGTTAGTAAATGCTTCCATAGCTTCGAGCCTTGGTAATCTAGCGCGATCGTGAAACTTAGACATTTTCTCGCCCCTAAATTGGGGAGGGGGTTTTTATAGGGTTTTGAGCGCCAATGGCGCTCAAATTTCCCCTTACCCACGTTGCTACAGATCCTGCAACTAGACGGCGGCCAGCCGCTGAACCTTATCTTCCAAGGAGTTCATCAGCGATTGGAAGGGTTGCACGAATTTGTCAATGCCGTCTAGGAGTAAGTCTGTCATTACTTGGTCAAGGTTGATGTCGATATCGGGATCTTTGAGGTTGGCAATCAAGTTGTAAGCTTCCTGAACGTTTGTTTCAATCCGGGGTGCAACGTCGCAGTGGTCAAAACAGGCTTCAATTGTGCTCGGTGGTAGAGTATTGACGGTTTCTGGCCCGACTAATTCATCTACATACATGACATCGCTGTAAGCTGGATTTTTAGTCCCGGTGGAGGCCCACAATAACCTTTGCACTTTTGCGCCTTTGGCTGCTAAGGCTTGCCAGCGATCGCTAGCGATAATCTCTTTATATTTCTGGTAAGCAATTTTGGCATTGGCGATCGCGACTTTCCCCTTTACTGCCTCCAGTTTGGCTTTCATCGAGATATCGGTTACACCCTTGAGTTTCTCGTCAATCTGAGCATCGATGTTGCTATCAATTCGACTCAGGAAGAAACTCGCAACGGAGGAAACCTTGCTGACATCTCCACCTTTGGCGGCGAATGCTTCCAAACCCCGAATGTAAGCCCAAGCGCTATTAACATAGCTTTCCACCGAAAACAGCAGCGTCACGTTGACATTGATGCCTTCACCGATTACTCGTTCTACCGCCGGCAAACCTTCTGCCGTTCCTGGGATCTTAATCATCACGTTCTCTTTACCGATCGCCTGATAATAACGTAGAGCTTCGCTGATTGTACTTTCTGTATCATTGGCGATCGTTGGCGGTACTTCAATGCTGATGTAACCATCTAAACCCTTGGACTGTTGATAAACTGGGCCGAAGATGTCGCAGGCGTGACGGATATCCTCAAATACCAGAGACTCGTAAATTTCCAGTACCGATTTCTTAGCGCGAATACCTGCTTCGATATCAGCATCGTAAATCGCATTACCCGCGATCGCCTTCTCAAAAATCGCTGGATTAGAAGTAATCCCGCGTACCCCTCGGCTCTCAATCATCTCTTTGAGTTCACCCGACTCAATCAAATTACGAGTCAAGTTGTCCATCCAGATGCTTTGACCGAGTTCTTCAATCTCTAACAGGTGGTTCATTACTTTCGCTCCTAATTTGTGAATTATGAATTGTTAACTGTTAACTGTTAACTGTGAATTGTGAATTGTTAACTGTTAACCATTACTTAGTCAATGGTTTTCAGAGCGCAAGTGCTCTTTAATAAACGACTTCACCAGATCGACATCTTCTTTGCTACCGATAATTAAGGGGGTGCGCTCGTGCAGTTTGGTCGGCACCACATCCATAATGTCCTCAGTTCCCGTACTGGCCCGCCCGCCAGCTTGCTCGATCAAAAAAGCCAAGGGAGCCGATTCGTAGAGCAAGCGCAATTTACCCTCCGGCTTCTTAACAGTTCCGGGATACAAAAACACGCCACCTTGCAGCAAAATTCGGTGAAAATCTCCTACCAAAGCCCCGCCGTAGCGAGCTGTATAACCTTCATGGCGGTGTACGTAGCGAATGTAATCCCGGATGGATTCCTCCCACTGCCAAAAGTTGCCTTCATTGACACTGTAAATCGGGCCGTGTTCGGGAACCTGGATATTTTCACTCGATAGAATAAACTCCCCCAAACTAGGGTCAAGGGTAAATGAGTGAACTCCCTTACCGATAGAGTAAACTAGCATCGTACTGGGCCCGTAGAGGACATAGCCCGCAGCAATCTGTTTTCGCCCCTCTTGCAGCAAATCGAGAGCCAATCCGTCCTCATCGCTTCCCTCTTGCTGACGGATGGAGAAAATAGAACCGACATTCAAATTAATGTCGAGGTTTGAGGAGCCATCTAGAGGGTCGTAAAGTAGGCTGTAACGTCCCAGGGGACAATTCTCTGGAATGTAATAAGGTTTTTCCATCTCCTCAGAGGCCAAGCGACAGACTAAGCCGCTTTGCTTGAATACCGAGATAAACACCTCATTAGCATAGATATCCATCTTTTTGACGGATTCTCCTTGGACGTTCACCCCTCCAGTAAACCCCAAGGCATCTTCCATCAATCCAGCTCTGCTGAGCCTGCGGGCAATCAACTTACCCGCGAGGGCAATTCTATTCATCAGAGCGCTGAGATCCTGAGCGTCTGCTGAGAAGCTGTGGAGTTGCTCTAAGACGTGACGCGATAGAGTCGTGCATTCGCGGTCTAAGGATTCTACCTGTTCGCTCGCACTCAGGTGGGGTTCCCCTATCTGTGCGTTCACCATAATTTGATATCCTCCCTGTCTAGTAGCTCTCAGTTTGGGCGAGCAGGCTTGAGCTCTGCTCTTAAGAGCGGGTTCTCTCTAACTTCTATATTAGGAATGCTTTTCTAAAAGGTGGCTGAACTTTAGGGTAACTTTAGATCCGAGGTGGTTCCCTGGCCGCCGGTGGGTGCTTGGGGCTCTGTTGGGTTTTTGCGGTATGGATGATGGGCGATGGGAGAAGGAATTAAATTTAACTCACGGTCAGAAGTTCATTTAGCTTATTTTTTAAATCGGGGGATACCATTAATGGATTATAGATTTCCCCCTCGTAGGGTTGCCAAAAATAACTAGAACTAAAGGGGCGAAAACCTGGTAATATTTCTAGCCCATGAGTAAGTTCTTTTGCTAAAACTAATCCGGGAAGAGATAAGTTAGACAAATCCTCCATAAGTTCACTATAGGTTCTAAATTCATCAACTTCAACACCCACCAAAGCATAGCGGAACCAAGGAGCAAACCGGAGAGTTTGATAGAATAAAATACCTAATTCTGTCATTACATAAGCACTTTCTGGGCTGTCTATTCCCACTGCACTAATATTATTTGGATAAACCCGACACCACCAGTTTTGCTCCATATCTTGAAAAGTGTCTGTGCGACATAAGCATTTGCGACCATTTGAGAGTATCCATTCTATTCCCTCAAAGTGTTGAGAAAATTTATTGACATTGCTTCGATCGGAGCCACACTCTGCTGATAAACTGAATATCCATGCCATTGTTATAGATTCCTATGATATATGAGGTTAATCAACTCTTTCCCAATCATTTTGGGTGTTTGCCAATGCTATCTCGTACCTTTCTAGAGACATTGTAACTCTTGGCAAGATGCTAACGTGGGTCGGGGTATCTTGGACAGCCTGCAAATCTCCCATAATGTTTTTGTCATCAATTTGCCATATAGGGTCTTTTCCAGTTCCACCAAATTTTGCAGGTCTGCGAAATGCTGGTAAACTTTCAATTGCAAGAGAAACGGACATTCCCTTTGTATTCCTTACTGCAACCGCAATAAGCTCTACTCAAAACTCACGTTCTGACTCTAGTAATAAATAGCCTTGTTCATTCAGATAACCTGTGGGCATTTGCTCAATATCTATGTCAATACCAGGTCTAATTCCTAGTAATCTAGCACTGCGACCTATTTTGGGTTTACCATTTTGGTCTGCCATACCGCGATAGTAAAGTTTTGCCATCAGCTAACCTCAAAATCTAAGTAAGAAACCGGGTTTCTGTGACAATTTTTGCGGCTTAGCCAAGATTAAATTAAGAAACCCGGTTTCTGTTCTGGGTAAAAGACCAAATCTTTCATATTTCCACCTCATCTATTTTCCTAACTCTAGGTTCTATCACCCCCGGATCTACACCATAATAATAAGCAGCTTCAGACATATCCATTCTCAGTAATTTTTCATCTCCCAACTCTTTAATCTCTGTAGGTTTAACCGGAATTACATTCAAAGCTTCAATAATCTTTGACGCGACGGCCTTCGCTAAAAGTGGCGGAACCGAGTTTCCCACTTGTCTAAATCCATGCCATTTTGTCACATGAAATCTAAACCAGTCAGGATAAGAATGCAGCCGTGCAGCTTCTCTCACAGTAATACATCTGGGAGTATATGGATGAATCGGTCGAGGAGAAGTAAAAGCACCTCTATTACTGGCAGTTCCAGCTCTTAATGTATTACAAACTCCGTCAAAATCTAGTTTGTGAAAACGGCTGATTGGTTCTACTTTACCCGGTTTAGTCGCGGCAAATCTTTCTTTCGATTCCGCATTATGTTTTGTTCTTAAACTTGATGTTAATACCCTTTTATTATAAATTCTTTTGTATGAATAATCGTTATCTACTGAAGAAATGCCGCGAAGTATTTTGCCATAATCACTAGCTTTACCGTAATCGTCCTCAGAAATTTCTACCCAATCTTTTTCTAACAATTCTATATAATTTTCGACTTGGGGTAAATCTCGCAGAGCATCCCATACATTCGGACTATCTGGTAATTCAGAATGAGATGTTTTTCTACTTGCAGGATGAGTAAATGCTTGGGGATAAGTTGGTAAGGTTAAATCCTGTCGGCATCCTAATAAAAATAATCTTTCCCGTTTTTGCGGTACTCCGTACTGGGCAGCATTAAGGATCTGATAATTTTCTTCTATTTGATAACCATTTTCCCTAAATTCATTAATGATTTCGGCAATAAAATTTTTATGATGCCCGATTGCCATCCCTCCCACATTTTCTATTACAAAATACTTGGGATTTAATTCTATAACTAACCGGATAAATTCAAAAACTAGAGAATTTCTAGGATCTTCGAGGGAACGTTTACCAATCAATGAAAAACCTTGACAGGGCGGCCCGCCAAAAACTACGTCAATTTCTCGATCGCCAATGGCTGATTTTTGTCTGATTTCTGCTCCAGTTATGTCAATAATACTTTGACAAAATACAGACCAAAAGGGAAAATTAAAATTATGAGTAGCGCAATGAATTGGATCTATTTCAACTGATGCCAATACATCAAAACCTGCTTGCTCGAAACCGAGAGTCATGCCGCCAGCTCCGGCAAAAAAATCAATACCAATAGGTCGATATTTTGTATTGTTTTCAACCATCAGCTTGATTCAAAAATTAACTGAAGAGGGGTTTAGGTGGCGATCGCTGATGTAGGATGGCGATAGTCTTAATTTGGGCTTCGTTCAGCGACAGGCTTCTGTTAGTAGTTTAAGAATTACATCAGCGGCGCGATCGCAAGCTCCTACTCCTCCCAAACTTTCCCTCATTTCCCCATAATCTGCTAGCATTTGTCCCCGTCTCTCAGAATTGAGCAGCAGTTCCATTGCGATTGATACTATATTCTCCGCACTCGCTTGCTCTTGCAGTAACTCTGGCACGATTAGCTTCCGAAGTATTAAGTTAGGCGGAGACATAAATGGGATAGAAAACTTGAGGATATTACGGGCAAGCCAATAAGTTACTGGGTTAACGCTGTAGATAGCAACTTGCGGAACATTAAGTAAAGCTATTTCCAAATTAACAGTACCCGATTTGGCGATCGCCAAGTCCGCAGCCGCCAAGATGTCCAGAGTCTGACCTTCCAATAGGGTAGCCTGTAAACCGTAATTCTCAATAGCTCGTTCGATGGGTTGGCGAAGAGCTTCCCTAGAAAGGGGAATCCAGAAATGAACTTGAGGTAGTTTATTCTGGATAATTTGAGCAGCCTTAAATATTGCCGGCATCAGATACTTAATTTCTTGTTGGCGGGAAGCGGGGATCAACGCGATCGCCACTTGTTTCCCCTCAATCCCCAACGCAGCACGAGCATTCTCCCGACTGGGCGCAGTTTCCATCCGATCCGCTAAAGGATGCCCAACCCAGGTAACATTTGCCCCTTGCTTTTGAAGATAATCTGCTTCCTCCGGGAAAATCGCCAAAAAGCGATCGGCGATCGATACAATTCGAGCTGTATTCTGCCAAGGAGGAGACCAAACCCAAAATTGAGGCGCAATGTACCAGATAATCGGCACTTTTGGCCAACGGCGGCGGATATAATTACCAATGCTGAGATTTGGCCCCATATAGTCGATCAACACGACTAAATCCGGTGGTTGAGTTTGTAGGTATTGCTTAGCTTGGCGCTGAAGTTGGAGAGTTGGCAAAATGTAGGGCAATGATTCTAAAATGCCTACTGAGCCAATACCCGCAGTATCACCTAAAATATTAGCCCCAGCATGGGCCATCCGTGAGCCGCCCAATCCGACAATTTCTAACTCTAAGTTAGTTGCCGCAGCTAGGCGCTTGAGGCTCATTGTTAATAAAGAGCCTTGTAAATCCCCAGAAACTTCGCCAGTGCTGATAAATATCCGCGCCATTAATTTGGTAATGAAGGAAGAAGGAAGAAGGAAGAAGGAAGAGGGGGAGCAGAGGAGCAGGGGAGCGGGGGAGCAGGGGAGCAGGGGAGCAGGGGAGCGGGGGAGCGGGGGAGCGGGGGAGCAGAGGAGATGAGGAAACCCTTTCCCCAATTAGCAATTAGCAATTACCAATTAGCAATTACCAATTAGCAATTAGCAATTACCAATTAGCAATTAGCAATTACCCATTACCCATTACCCATATTATTGCTCTTCATGCTTTTTTTTCGTACCGGGAGTCGGGCCGCGTCTGCCAACTGTTGTAGAAGCTTGGAAGAAGTGTTGCAAGTGTTGCAAATGTTCATTTTCTGGCAATAAACTGAACTGCTCCAAAGCTTCATTGAGGCTATTTCCAGAACGGTAAAGGATGCGAAATACCTTTTTCAAAATTTGGTAATCTTCCTCTGTCAAACCTGCACGTTTGATACCTACCGAGTTAAGCGATCGCACTCTTGCAGGATTCCCCTCTACTAACATAAACGGCGGCACATCTTGAGAGATCCGGCTCATCCCTCCGACCATTGCCATTTTGCCAATCCGAGCGAACTGGTGAATCCCCACCATTCCCCCAATCACGGCCCGCGATTCAATGTGAACGTGGCCTGCCAGACTTACAGAATTAGAAATCACTACATTATCTTCGATCGCGCAGTTGTGAGCTACGTGGACGTAAGCCATCAATAAATTGCCATTGCCGATCGCTGTATACTCACCTGCTTGAGTAGCTCGGTTAATTGTTACATACTCCCTAATTCGGTTGTCGTCGCCAATTTTTACCCAACTTGGAGCACCGTCATATTTCAAGTCTTGAGGTTCTAAACCGATCGCCGTTCCTGGGAAGATTTGATTGCGAGCTCCTATTTCCAGCGGCCCTTCCAATACCGCATGAGCTCCAATTGTTGTATCTTGGCCGATTTTAACTCTTTCCCCAATTACGGAATATGCTCCCACCTGCACAGTGGGGTGCAGTTGAGCGGCGGGATGAATCACAGCCGTTGGGTGAATCAGGGTAGGCATTTGTCAGTTGTTAATTATTAGTTGTTGGTTGTTAGTTGTTAGTTGTTCGTTGTTGATTGTTGAGTTTTAGTTGTTTGTTGTTCGTTTACAACTATTGTGTTGGGTTTCGTTCATCCACCCAACTTACTGTCGCTACATCCGTTAAATCCGTTACAAAATCTGTTGCCAAATTGGTAACAACCAACAACTAACAACCAACAACTAACAAATTTTAATCAACGATGGAGAACATCAGTTCTCCTTCACAGACTCGTTGACCGTCAACTTCAGCACGGGCCTCGACTTTACCAAAGCGACGACGCTTAACGCACAGTAGTTGTACAGTCATGACCAAGCGATCGCCTGGTACAACGGGACGGCGAAACCGGACTTTATCAATGCCGGCAAACATAAATAATCCTTGCTCCACGTTGGGTAGCTGAGAGAGTACCACGCCGCCAACTTGAGCCATCGCTTCTACAATCAAGACCCCAGGCATGATCGGACGACCGGGGAAATGTCCTTGAAAATGTGGCTCGTTAAAAGTTACATTCTTGATCCCCACTGCCCGTTCCCCTGGTATGTACTCTACTATCCTGTCTACCAGCGCAAAGGGATAGCGGTGGGGCAATAGTTTGTGAATTTCTTCGGCAGTGAGAATCGTGTTAACAGGGGCAACCTGACCATTTTGGGTGTGGACGGGTTCGGCAGTAGAAGCATTCGTTGTGTTTGCGTCAGTCAGCGTGGACATTGCTTGGGAGAGTAGTGAAGTGTTTGCCGGATGGGAAAAGCGGGATCGCCTTCGTTCTTAAAGTCGCCGAGATCGCTGCTCATGGCTGAGAGCCGATCGCTTTAGCGAGTTGGATGTGAAGGTTATGGCTGGCTTTGTAGGCCAGGTAGTGAGCTTGAGGCAAAGTTCCTAGCAAACTCAGATCCCCTACTAAGTCTAAAATTTTATGACGGACTGGTTCATTTGGAAATCTTAAGGGTGGATTGAGCCATCCAGTGCCATCGCAGACAAGGGCATTATCAAGGCTACCACCTTTAATTAAACCTGCTTGCCGAAGTTGATCTATTTGATGGGCGAGGGCAAAGGTGCGAGCGGGGGCGATCGCGTCTGCAAAACTCTCTACCTCTGGCGACCAACTGTACCATTGATTGCCAATGGCAGGGCTATCAAAATCAATTCCATAGCTAAAACGAGTTTCCGGTGCTGGTAAGGCTGCGGCAAAAGCATCCCCTTGGCGAACCCAGATGGGACTCTTGAGCGGGGGGGCGGAGGAGCTAGGGAGCGGGGGGGCTAGATCTTCTCCATCTTGCGTATCTTCATATCCTCTCGCTTGCTTGCTAACAAAGACTAATCCGACAGTAGCGATCGCCTCTACCCAGTTTTTGGCTGAACCGTCGAGTAAGGGAAGTTCGGGGCCGTCAATTTCAATGCGGGCGTTGTCAACTCCCATAGCAGCTAAAGCTGCTAACAAATGCTCCACAGTGCGGACAGCGACATTTCCATTGCTTAGTTCAGTCGAGAGAGTGGTTTGGCTTACTGCTTCGATGCAAGCTGGAATGACGAGAAAACCGGGGGTGTCAATGCGGACAAAATAGCGCCCTGTATCTGCGATCGCAGGTAAAACTCGGACGCTCACCTGCACGCCGCTGTGCAGACCAATCCCCGAAATTTGAAATTCGTCTGCTAAAGTGTACTGTTTGTCAACAGACATAACTGGTAATTGGTAATTGGTAATTGCTAATGGCTAATGGCTAATGGCTAATTGCTAATGGCTAATTGCCAATTGCTAATTGCTAATGGCTAATCGCTACAGGATTTACACAAATAGGACTTACCGATGGAGTCCCAGAAACCGGGTTTTTGATATTATCTGTGGATAAGGGCGAAGTATTTTTGTCAAAAAACCCGGTTTCTTTGGTTGGGTGAGTAAGTCCTGTCTTGGTAATTGCTAATTTAGTGAGAATCAACAACTAACAGTTAACAGTTAACAGTTAACAGTTAACAAATTTAGAATCTTTCGCCAATTCCAAAGTGCAATCTGCTACCACCATCTACACTAAATCCATAATCTATTCTGATCGGGCCCAGAGGAGATTGAATCCGCACCCCTACACCAGCGCCAATACCACTTCCTGGTTTGCCTCTGACACCTGCGGGATCGCCAGGAACGCTGCCACCAGTACCCAAATCTGTAGCCGCATCGATAAATAGGGCTGCGCCGACGAAAGAAATAATCGGGAAGCGGTACTCAGCGGTAGCTTGGATGAAACTGCGACCGGCACCAACGTCTCCTTCATCGTAGCCTCGGACGGAGTTAGCGCCGCCCAGGGCAAAAGCTTCGTAAGGAGGTAAATCGCCCAAAATAGTACCAGCTTGAATGTTAAAAGCCAGGGTTTGGGGGCCAGTGGCAAAGCGAGTGTAACGTACTGGGAGATAGTAACTGTAGCTGCCTCGGATACGGTTGAATAGGATAGCTCCCGATCCGACTGGT
The DNA here is from genome assembly GCF_000332155.1 of Kamptonema formosum PCC 6407. GTDB lineage: Bacteria > Cyanobacteriota > Cyanobacteriia > Cyanobacteriales > Microcoleaceae > Kamptonema > Kamptonema formosum. The sequence continues at coordinate 260,455 of NZ_KB235903.1, forward strand.
ACAGACTGTTCCATCCCAAACCGCAGCAGCGAACCGCTAGTGGGGCGCAGGGCATCGTCGCGGCGATCGCGTACAATTCCTGCTTGTAGTGTAAACAAATCGTCAGAACCCGAATTACTGAAACTCAGTTTGTTATCATCCTCATCGCGGGCTCTAACATTGCCATTGCGATCGCGAATTGATACTCGCTGATACTGAAACCCAACAGAAGCCACCCATTCAGAATCAGCAAAAGGATTGCGCTCTAAGGGGCGGGTAAAACTCAATCCGCCGCCAGTACGAAGAATACGAGGGCGATCGCCATTTTCCAACCGCACCTCATTGTCCCCGCCATCAAAAATCACGCTAATCGATCGACGGCGGAACGCATTCACAGTATAAGAAGTACGGTAGGGATCGCCAGCGATCCAGGGGTCAGTAAAGCTGACATCAAACAGCGTCGCTCTTTCCCCTATCTGCAACTCCGCCCCTAACCGCTGGTTATTTCCCCCCAGATTTTGTTCCTGATAACTGATGGTACCGAACAGCCCAGTAGCGGAACTCAGCCCCGCACCAGCCGCCAGGGAACCGGTATTCTTTTCAATCACATTGACGATCACCCGCGCCTTACGGGGGTCTGTCGCTCCCGGTTCCAAGGCAAGGCGCACGTCTTCAAAAATCCCCAAGCCAAATACTCGCCGGAGATCTCTTTCAGCTTTATTTCTATTAAAAACGTCCCCTGGCTTCAGTTCTACCTCGCGGGTAATAATAAATTCGCGAGTGTTGCCTTTGATTGGTTGGCCCTTAGCATCAGTTGCCTCACCTTCCTTATTCAAAAAGCGAACTTCTACCCCTTCCACCACGCCTTCTGCGACTTGCAGTGTCACATTACCGTCATCAGACACCTGCGGCGCGTCAATCACCTGGCCCAAAACATAGCCATTGTCTTGATACCACTTATTGATTTTTTTCACTCCCTCCTCAAACTGCCGGAGGTTGAGAATTTTGCCGTATTGGTCGCCAAAGGCTTCGTCAATTACGGTTTGGGGTAAAACTTCCTGGCCAGTGATTTGCACTCCCCGTAATATGGGGTTTGCTTGGACGACAAAAGTTACTCGCACCCCCAAAGGGGTATCTTCCGGTACAGCCCGGACATTTCTAAAAAAGCCAGTAGCGAAAATCGCGTTAATGTCTTGTTGCAGTTGAGTTCTAGTTGTAGTGCGCCCTGGTTGGGTGCTGATGACTCGGTAGACTTCATCTTCAAGTTGACCTTCTACGCCGCTGACAACAACTTCAGCAACTAACACTTGGGAGTCAGACTGCCCCGCTGGGGGAGTTGGTGTTGTTCTTGGTACTGGTGGCGCTGGAGGGGCTTCTGGGCTTGGTGCTGGAATGTCTACTGGCGGGGTAGGGGACTCTGGAGCGGAGTTATCAGGCGGCAGTGGAGCTTGAGCAATGTCCCTGGGAGAATGAGGGACGTAGCCTACAGGTGTGCCGTCTAATGCAGGGTTTCGCTTGGATGAAGTGGGATTCCCCAAGGCTCGCTCTGAGATGGTTTCGGCTTGTTTAAATTGATATGTTTCCCCATTCTTAGCCAGCTTTTGGTCGGGAGGACAAGATGTCCGCCCCATAACTTTATTTGTTGTCGAATCTCGATCTGGCTGCTGGTTTTCCAATGGGCTGCAAGATTTTAATTCAACTATCTGGGCGATGTTATGAGGCTGGTTGGATTCAGAGATTTTTCCTAAATCTCTTGATATTGCGGTTTTTGTTTCTTCAATCCAACCGATTGTATTTTCCTGCTTACTTGGGTTCTTTGGCAACAAAAATATCTCGGTGCTTTCGGCTTTACCAGTTACTCCAAAGTTTTCCAAAAAAGTCGGGTATCTATGAGCCTGTAATGACTTTTTGGTAGCATTTTTGGATATTGGCTCTCCTGGTTTTTGAGTTGATGTAGACAATTCAGATAAATTTGAAGACTTTACAGAGCTAGGCGTTAAACCTGTTTCTGAAGGCTCAGAGGAGGATGTTTGGCAATTTGCGGAGTTTGATAATCCGAAAGTTGCTGAGGCAGTAAAAACTGCCACTAAAACAGCAGATAATCGCATTTTTATTCCAATTTTTGGACATTCCACACACCACATTTTTGTTAATCGTTAGTTGTTGGTTGTTAGTTGTTGGTTGTTGGTTGCCGATTTGACTAACTATTAACCACTAACCACTAACCACTAACCACTAACTACTAACCACTAACTATTAACGCTTTTAGACAAACTTTGCAATTGTACCGCATTGGCAAGGGAGTCTAAACGTTTTGAGCTAAAACCCGCTGGAGGACTTGTTGATAAGCTGTCTCCACTGAACCTAAATCGCGGCGGAATCGGTCTTTGTCCATCACCCGTTTGTCGGGGTCGGTTTCGGACTGATCCCAGAGGCGACAGGTGTCGGGACTAATTTCATCTGCGAGGATGAGTTTACGATCGCGATCGAGTCCAAATTCCAGTTTGAAGTCTACCAGGGTAATGCCGCACTGGTTGAAAAACCCTTTGAGAATTTCATTGATTTGACGGGCGGCGGCTTGTAGTTCTTCAAGTTGATAGGGGGTTGCTAGTTGCATGAACAACAGGCGATCGCGGGTTAATAGGGGATCTCCGAGTGCATCATTTTTGTAATAAAATTCCACTAGGGCTGGAGTGAGAACTGTACCCACTGCCAGTCCGGTTTGTTGGCACAGACTACCTGCGGCAATGTTCCTGACTACAACTTCCAAGGGGAAAATCTGGACGCGACGGACTCGCATCTCGTTAGGGCTGGGGCAGTCGATAAAATGAGTGGGAATACCTTTGGCTTCCAGTAGCTGAAATAGGTGGCGGGATACGGCACAGTTAATTTCGCCTTTGCCGGCAATAGTGCCGCGCTTCTGGGCGTTAAAGGCTGTAGCGTCGTCTTTAAAATAGGTCAGCAAAATCTCGCTGTCATCTGTAGCGTAGAGGATTTTGGCTTTGCCTTCGTAAAGTTTGCTGTCGGGGGACATAGGGATTTGAGTTTTTAGATTGAGGTTGGGCATTTTAACACTCCCGCTTTTTTTGGCTTAGCCTGCCGTTAGGCTAATGGGACGGGATTTGTCAGAGATGTTGATCGGCATACTAAAATTTGTCTATAATTGCATAGACCTTTCTACTTTAGACAAGTGATGTCTAGCTTCAAGATCCTCGGTTGCTGTGCATAGTTTTCTTAGTTGAAAAGGATTGAGGTGTTAATTGTGTACCCGATTAAGTTAGAACTGAAATTAAATAATAAGCAAAAAACGCTAATAATGCAATACAAGCACTATAAATGAATTTGGTTTCTGGCTAAATTAAGCCGGGACTTTCAAATATCATCCTAATTTTTCAGTGTAATTAACGAGGAAAACGGGAAAATTTAGTTGTTAACTCTACCTATTTTAACGTCCGGTAGATTTCTCTTACAGAACTGAAACTATCCTGATTCATGATTATATCGAAACTTAGATTTGAGCTTAATTACCACTAATACGAGCGTTCAATTTGACAGTAACTTTAATTCTCTCGCCTAAGTTTGCTCCTTCTCAATATTGCTAAGGAGTTTCCACACATTCAAGAGGTTTATTATGGAAGAAAAAACGATCCACATTTTACTGGTAGAGGATGATGAAGTTGATGTCATGAATATCCGCCGAGCCTTTAAAAAGAATAATATTATTAATCCCCTCTACATGGCAGCAAATGGGCTGGAGGCACTGGCGATGCTGCGTGGCGAGGGAGAGGGACTGGCGGTTCCTTCCTTGCGCCGATTAGTATTGCTGGACTTGAATATGCCTAAAATGAATGGGATAGAGTTTTTGCGAGAATTGCGGTTAGACGATAAGCTGAAGTCGATTCCTGTAATTGTTTTGACAACTTCTAATGAGGATAGGGATAAAGTAGAAGCTTATAACCTGAATGTAGCGGGCTATATTCTTAAACCGGTGACGTTCTCTAATTTTGTTGAAACGATCGCGACGCTAAATAAATACTGGATGCTAAGTGAAATGCCGTAACTGTTAGTGGTTATTTGTTGGTTGTTAGTGGTTAGTTGTTAGTTGTTGGTGGTTAGTGGTTAGTTGTTTTTATTAATAGTTAGTAGTGCTTGGCAATTAGCGATTAACGACCAACAGTTAGAAAATAAGAACCCATAACTAACAGTGAGATGAATAACGAACAAACAGCTAACTACGAATAATTAACAATAAAAAAAGAGCGACCAGCAATCAGAATGATAACAGACAGCTAGCTACTAAAAATTAACAGCTAACAACTAAGAATTAATAACAACAATTAATAACTAACAACCACAAGCTAAAAAAACTAACAACTAAAAACCAACAACTAACAATTATGGAAGAATCTCTAAAAGTTTTGATAGTTGATGACGATGAAGTGGATCGGATGGCAGTCCGCCGAGCCCTAAAAATTGCTGGTGTGCGAGTGGAAATTGCCGAAGCTGGGGGCAGTGCGGAGGCGAGAGTGCTGCTGTTAGCAGCTCATAATGAGCTAACTAATTCTGCGGAAGAAATGGCAAGCGCTAAACCATTTGATTGTGCCTTTCTAGACTATCGCTTGCCAGATGGGGATGGTCTAAAGTTGGTAAAAACTATTAGGGAAGCAGGAATTAAAATCCCGTTAATTGTGTTAACTGGTCAAGGAGATGAACAAATTGCTGTAGAACTAATGAAAGCGGGTGCTTCCGATTATATTGCTAAAGCTAAGTTGTCTCCTGAAAATTTGTCCCGAAGCTTGCAAAATGCGATCAGAATTTACCGTGCTGAAACTAAAGCTACGCAAGCTTCGCAAAAGCTAAAAGAAAGTGAAGAACGTTACAGATTAGTTCTGGAAGGTGCTAATGATGGGATTTGGGATTGGGATTTAAGTAAAAATGAGGTTTACTGGAACGATCGCCTGCTGGAAATAGTGGGTTTGTCGCGCTCTGAATTTGGAAGTGCGATCGAGGCTTTTTTCGATCGCCTTCATCCAGAGGACTACGAGAGTACAAGAAAAGCTCTGGAAGCTCATCTGGAAACGGGCACAGAATATAATGTTGAATTTCGCTTGTTGCACTCTTCCGATGTTTACCGCTACTGTACTGGTAGGGGAAAGGCGCAACGGAATCAGCAGGGAAAAGCACTACGGATGGCGGGTATTATTAGTGATATTAGCGATCGCAAGTTGGCAGAAGCAGCTCTAGAAAGGGAACGCCAACAACTGCGGCAAATAATCGCTTGCGTGCCTGTACCGATGGCGATGTTTGATAAAGAAATGCGCTATCAGGCTCACTCTCAAAGGTGGCTGACTCAATATAATTTAGAAGGGCAATCTATCCTCAACCGTAGCTATTATGAAGTATTGCCAGATATTCCCGATCGCTGGAGGAAGATGCACGAGCGATCGCTCACTGGTGAGGTAGTTTCAGTCAGCGAAGATGCTTGGAAACGCGAGGATGGCTCGACTGTATTCCTACGTTGGGCAATTCACCCCTGGTATGCTCCAGATGGTGAAGTTGGGGGTATTGTCCTAGTTAGCGATCGCATTAATGAGTTGGTAGAGGCGCGGGAAGCGGCGATCGAAGCTAGTCGCGTAAAATCCCAATTTTTGGCTAACATGAGCCATGAGATCCGTACTCCTATGAATGGAGTTTTGGGAATGGCACAACTGTTATTACGCCTTTCCTTAGAGGCGAAACCGAGAGAATACGCTCAGACAATTTATCGCAGTGCCGAACATCTACTTTCTGTGATCAATGATATCCTCGATTTCTCTAAGATTGAAGCCGGGGAAATGCGCCTGGAAACCTTAGATTTCGATTTGGATGTTTGCATTGAATCGATGGTGGAAATGGTGGTAGCAACGGCTGAAGAAAAAGGGTTAGAACTGAATGTTTTAATTGAAAGCTCTGTTCCCCGACAGTTGCAAGGCGATCCTGGAAGGCTCAAGCAGATTTTGTTGAATTTGGTAAATAATGCTATCAAGTTTACAGATCGCGGTCAAGTTTTAGTCAGAGTATCTCTCAAGAGCTCAACAGTCGATCGAAAGCTGATCTTTTCTGTGCGCGATAGTGGAATTGGCATTTCCCCAGAAGGGCAAAAAAAGCTGTTCCAGTCATTTTCTCAGGTCGATGGCTCGCCGACAAGACAATACGGCGGTACTGGTTTAGGTTTGGTGATTTGCAAACAGTTAGTGGAGATGATGGGAGGCGAAATTGGGGTTCGCACTTCTGTGGGTAAGGGTTCTAATTTCTGGTTTACAATACCTTTGCAGATGCAACCACAGCCTGTAGAGCGATCGCGAGGTTCCCAGATTGCGGGTAAACGGTTGTTAGTGGTATCCCATAGTGCTGTAACCAGGGCGGTAGCGCGGGCGATCGCGGAGGCGCGGGGGGCCTACTGCACTGAAGCGGAAGATGCGAGGACTGTTTTAGCGGTGTTGGAGGAGGCTAATTCTGGAGCTCGTAGGGAGCAAGAGCACTACACGGCGGTATTTCTGGATCTGCAACTACCCCAATTAGATACCCAAGGGTTTGCGGCTTTTGTGCGATCGCTGTTAGTAAAACCCCTGCTGATTGGGGTGACTTCGCTGCGCGATCGACACAAAGCAGAGGCACTTTGCTCTCTAGGCGCTGCTAGCTACTTGATTAAACCGCTGAGAGCTTCCCAGTTTTGTGACAGCCTTTTACCAGCAACAACCAAAGAAGAGGAAGAAAAGTTTTCTTATGTCACCAGTCAAGATAATTCTACTAAACCTAATTATCAATTGCCCCTTTCTAATAGTCAATTATCCGTAAAAATTCTCTTAGCTGAAGATCACTATATTAACCAACAAGTTATTCTCAATCAACTCATGGTTTTGGGCTATCAAGCCGACTGTGCAGCTAACGGTCAAGAAGCGCTAAAAATGCTCGAACTTCAAACCTATGATGTAGTGCTAATGGATTGCCAAATGCCGATCCTTGACGGTTATGCAACTACGAAAAAATTGAGGGAGCAAGAAGCCAATAAGGAGCGAGAGAACTCCGCTCATAAGACTGTTGTAATTGCTCTCACTGCCCATGCAATGCCAGGGGAACGTGAGAAGTGTTTGGCAGCAGGGATGGACGATTATCTCAGCAAACCCGTCGATATAGAAGACTTGGCAGCAATCCTAAAAAAATATGAATCGATCGCTAATAAGTATGAGAATATGGATAACAATTATGAAATTAAAAGTGTAAACAATGAAAATAGCTCATATTTAGAAGCAGATAACTTAAATAGTTCGGCAAAAACTGACATTGAAATTACCCTATTACAAACTATACCAAACGAAACCACTAGCCCACTTGATTTTTTAGAAGATACAGAGTTAGATTTACTTTTAGATCGGAAGCGCTTGCAGCAAATTGGCAAAGTAAATACTACCTTACCCAAGCGACTTTTACAGGCATTTATTGACAGCGTACAAGTAGATATTGAATCGGCAAAAGTTGCCTTACTTGCTAAAAATTGGAATGCTGTTGAACACCAAGCTCATAGGATCAAGGGAACTGCTTCAAATGTCGGTGTACGCTTAATGGCAAAGTTAGCAGCTCAGTTAGAGGATAGAGCACGAGATTGCCAAAATCAGCCGCTACCAGAATCACAAACTATTGACGGTGGAGAGGAATTATTGGCTACTTTGTCAAGCCATTTAGCACGAGTTAAGACTTTTATTCAATCTCGGAATTGGTAACTGTTAACTGTTAATTGTTAGTTGTTAGTTGTTAGTTGTTAGTTGGTAATTGGTAATTGGTAATTGGTAATCGCTAATTGGTAATCGCTAATCGCTAATTACCCATCTCCCCCATCTCCCCCATCTCCCCCATCCTCCCCATCTCCCCCATCCTCCCCATCTCCCCCATCCTCCCCATCTCCCCCATCTCCCCATCTTCCCTCTATGGATTCCCAATCCCTAATTCCCAATTTACTACAAATTTCTAACCTTTGCCAAAATAGCCAAATTGGTAAAAAATTGCCCACCGCTCTTTACGTCCACATTTCAGCTTTAAAAGCTCTCGATCCTCAACTCAAACTATACGAAAGCTGCGCCAGCAGTAAGATAGATTGTACCGATAAAACTACGCTGATTAAATTTCATACTAATAAACCTAAAATTTCCTATCTTTTTTACCCTGACTTCGATCTAGATCCTCATCCAACCTTGCACACTAGCATTCAAGTAGATTTAGAAACTGGAGAAATTAACTATAAAGATTATACCAAAATTGATAATCCTCCTATCCTTCATCGTAAGGAAACTTTTGTTACTCCTGACTACCCTCACTATCAGAAGTTTGCCGAACTTACGAAATCAGAAGAAGCATTAGGTCTTCTAAAAAATACCAGTACTATTGGTACTCGCCAAGGGTGGCTTGATTTATTAGAAAAGCAAGGTGTAGAAATACAACTAGATCACTCAGTTGTTGAATTTGATCGAGGCGAAGATGAAGATAATTACCAATTTCCTCTTCCCAAGATAGAGCGTCATAAAGCTGCGATGAGCCGGCATTCTTTATCTAAACCAGTGCGTTTGTCCCTAGAAGCAAACTTATTTACAGAAGGCTCAACTTTTTTTGATTATGGTTGCGGATATGGCGGTGATGTTAAACGAATTGCTGAGAAAAATTTTGCTGCTGTTGGGTGGGACCCGTATTATCAGCCGGATACTTCCCACATTTCTGCTGATATTGTCAATCTTGGTTATGTGATTAATGTGATTGAAGATTTAGGGGAACGGCGAGAGGCTTTACTCAATGCTTGGACGCTAACTAAAAAAATATTAATCGTTGCTGCTCAGGTACTTATTGATGATAGAAACAAATGTCAAATTGCTTACGGTGATGGAGTAATTACTTCCCGGAATACTTTTCAGAAATATTACGAGCAGGAAGAACTAAAAGTTTATATTGACCAAGTTCTAAATGTTGATTCAATTCCTGTTGCTTTAGGTATTTACTTTGTTTTTCGCGATGAATCTGAAGCTCAAAATTTTCGTGCTTCTCGCTTTAGATCCCGTGTTAGCACTCCGAGAATTTGCGTTCAAGTTAAGCGATTTGAAGACTACGAAGAAGTGCTTGCACCTTTAATGGCTTTTGTGAGCGATCGCGGCCGTCTTCCCGTGAAAGGTGAATTGTCTGAAGAGTCAATTATTAAAGAGGAGTTTAAAAATTTTCACCGTGCTTTTCAAGTTATTTTACAAGCCACTGATGGTGAAGAATGGGAAGTAATTGCTGATAAACGCCGCCAAGATTTGTTAGTTTATATCGCTTTGAGTAATTTAGGCGATCGCCCTCAATTTCGCAAATTTCCCACTCAGATTAAGAATGATATTAAGGGTTTATTTGATAATTATCAAAAAGCTTGCGTGCTGGCAGATTTAATGCTTTATAGTTTAGGAAGTTCTACCATAATTTCTGATATTTGTCAAGATAGTGCTATTGGTTACAAAGTTTCTAAATCTCTCTCAGTTCACATTTCAGCATTAGAAGAACTAGATCCTTTGCTACGCCTATATGAAGGTTGTGCTAACCGGACAATTGGCCGATTAGATGGTGCAACAGTTATTAAGTTTCATACTAATACACCGAAAATTTCCTATTTATTTTATCCCGAATTTGATACAGATCCGCATCCAGCTTTAGACACTGCTATGCACATTGATTTACGCGACCTTTCGGTGAGCTACGAAGAGTATTTTAGCTCTCGCAATCCTCCGATCCTGCATCGTAAGGAAACTTTTGTTACTCCTAATTATCCGCTGTATGATAAGTTTGCTCAACTTAGCCGCCAAGAGGAATATTTGGGCATTTTAGATGATATTAGTGGAATTAAAACTCGTCGAAATTGGGTGAAATTCCTCCAAGAATATGGGGTAAAAATTAAAGATCATTCTGTTTTTTGGCGTTCGGATGCTGACCCAGAGCGGGTTAAATTTTTGAAGGAAAAGATCCGAGAACGGCTCAAAAAAAGTAAAACAGTTAATTCTTAACTGTTAATCAGGACTTACGCACCCAACCAAAGAAACCGGGTTTCTTAATCAAGATTTTGGTGGGGATGCCAAGATTATCAAAGAAACCCGGTTTCTACAATTTGGTGGATCGCAATAATATCAGTTTTTGTATAATCAATTTAATTAAACTTGGGAAAAATTCGGATCGAAGCCAGAGGACAATTGCGCTCTTGCCTTTACCCAATGTTCAATTCCTTTTTTAGTCGGCGTACCGATAGCTGTAAATGTCCAAATATCTCCTTTGTGCTGAGGCCCATAACTAATATGAATTGGTCTATCTGCTCCATAAAAGTAGAGGGAATCAAAAGGCAACCTTTGCGAAATAATCCACTCCACAAGCTCATTGCTCGATAAATCCCTAATAAAAAAATCACAAGCTGCTCCTAATCTCGGACAATAATATTGACCATTTTTATTGAGTTCATAAGCGATATGCTGGTCAATTTTAGGAGCGACTCGACCATTTTTAATGCCCGTAATCGGATCTTTCTTTTCTAGATATTTTTTTAGATCGGCAGAACAAAATCCATAAGTTAGCTGAAACCTATCTTTACCAAAGCAATCAATGACGGGATCGATAATAAAATTGTTTAAATCTTTAATTGCCTGGATAGTGGCGGCTGAATTTTGAGGGAACGGATTAATTTTATCGGCATAGTGGCGATAAGTATTGGTACAAGTACAAAACTCATGAAGACTTAGATATTTTCCGAGTTTTACATCGTCCATAGTTATTTGACTCCTTTGTGAACTAAAATATAATAGGGATATAATTAAAGCGTCGCCGTGAGAATACTTACTTATGAGCAACCCAAAAGTCAAAGGAATCGCCAGCGAATTGCAAACCCAGGCTGCAATACTAGGTGGATTCGTTGCCCTGATGTGGATTATAGAAATTGTTGACTGGTTTTTGCTAGGAGGGCGGCTAAATGCTTACGGAGTCCGTCCTTGGAGTATGGTAGGGCTTCGCGGCATCTTATTTATGCCTTTCCTGCACGCGAATTTTGCTCACTTAGCAGCAAATACCCTCCCTTTTATTACTTTCGGATGGTTGATTATGCTGCAAGAAACCAGTGATTTCTTTCTGGTTAGTGCGGTGACGATGCTGGTAAGTGGACTTGGGGTTTGGCTAACAGGTGCGCCTTATTCTGTTCATATTGGAGCTAGCGGGTTAATCTTTGGTTATTTTGGTTTCTTGCTATTAAGGGGATTTTTTGAACGTAGCTTTATGTCGATAGCTTTATCTCTATTTGTTGGTTTTCTTTACGGAGGTTTAATCTGGGGAGTTTTGCCTTCACAACCAGGGGTTTCTTGGCAAGGGCATCTTTTTGGATTTGTTGGTGGTGTGCTTGCTGCTCAACTTTTGGGACGGCGAAAGTTGAGCAACCGCCAAGGCGGTTAGGGGCTAGGGGCTAGGGGCTAGGGGCTAGGGGAAGAGAGGGGAGATGGGGGAGAGGGGGAGGATGGGGAAGATGGGGGAGAGGGGAGGATGGGCAGGGCGGTTTCATTCTCGAATTTTAGCAGAGCTAAAATTCTGAATG